>NZ_LBMX01000006.1:0-754 GCF_001010885.1 Clostridium sp. C8
ATCCCTTTACCTCCACCAAAGCTACGAATTTATTCGTAGCTTTTTTTGATTTAATCAAGTACTACTTATTATATAAATTAAATAAAAAAGTTTTAATATTAATTATAGAAATAATTAAATATATTTTCAGAAATAAATTATAAATAAAGAAAAAAATATAATGAAGGCATTAAAAGGAATAATAAGATAATCAGCTGCTTAAGTATTTAATATATGGCTATCAGTAAAAGAATGTATATATTCCTTTTTAAACTAGATTATAAAAAAATATATATTAAAGTTAAACTTACCCACGAGTATCATTAATAGAAAAACTTAAATATTTAGAGAATAATAAAGAAAAACGAGAATAATATCAGTAAATAATATTATATTGTAAAAAATAAATCTATTTCAAATGGTATTATAAAACATGTCGCTGAAACATGCGACAAAATAAGTCAAAAAAACTTTTAAGAAAAGTTGTTGACAAAAAGAAAAACAAATGATAAGATAATGAAGTCGCTTGAGAGCGATGAAGAAAATGGTCTTTGAAAATTGAACAGAATATAAGTTAAGTAAAATAAACCAGCAATTCTTTTAGAAGTCTTAAAACTAAGACTCAAAGTAATTTGAGACAGATTAAACTTTTTATTGAGAGTTTGATCCTGGCTCAGGACGAACGCTGGCGGCGTGCCTAACACATGCAAGTCGAGCGAGGAGATTCCCTTCGGGGATGAACCTAGCGGCGGACGGGTGAGGAACACGTGGGCAA
>NZ_LBMX01000007.1:0-28894 GCF_001010885.1 Clostridium sp. C8
GCATCTAAGCGTGAAGCCCCCCTCAAGATGAGATTTCCCATAGCATAAGCTAGTAAGACCCCTTGAAGAACACAAGGTTGATAGGTCAGAGGTGTAAGTGTGGTAACATATTTAGCTGACTGATACTAATAGGTCGAGGGCTTGACCAATAAAAAAACACAAAGATTTGGTTGAAATTTATAATTCATATGCAATTTTCAGAGAATACTCTGAAAAAGGAATACAAATTGCTAAGGCAATTTGCATAAGTTCCGGTAGCCAAATTAAAATTTGGACCGTTACTTATCTAGTGATGATGGCGTAGAGGAAACACTCCTTTCCATTCCGAACAGGAAAGTTAAGCTCTACAGCGTCGATGGTACTGCATGGGAGACTGTGTGGGAGAGTAGAACGTTGCTAGGTATGTGGCTCGATAGCTCAGTCGGTAGAGCAGAGGACTGAAAATCCTCGTGTCCCTGGTTCGATTCCTGGTCGAGCCACCAGGTATGGCGCTATAGCCAAGTGGTAAGGCAGAGGTCTGCAAAACCTTTATCCCCCGGTTCAAATCCGGGTGGCGCCTCCAAAAAATCCTACAAGAATTTCTTGTAGGATTTTTTTGTGAACTTTTATAGAAGATGAAGTAATTATAAAATAAAAAGAAAGTATTGTAATAATTTAATTAATATTAAGATTTAAATAATACCTTCTTTTGAATAAGTAAATTAGTATCACTAAAAAACTCAAATTGAGCTCCTATTGGAATAGTAATATTAGGATAATCATGTCCTATCGGAATTCCATTAATTATAGGGATATTTAGAGGGACTAATTTTTGCCTTATAATTTCTTCTATTGAAAAATCAGTAGGTTTATTAATACAATCTGTAAAGTATCCTAAGAGTACTCCACAACTTTGTTGAAGTTTTCCACAGGAAATAAGTTGGGATAACATTCTATCCACAGCATAAGGACTTTCATTAATATCTTCGATGAGTAAGATGTTGTTTTTAAAATCTATTTCGTATGGTGTTCCGATAGTTGAACATATTATTGATAAATTTCCACCAACTATACTACCGCTAAAATTTTTATTGTTAAATGTTATATAATTATCGGCACATAATTCTTTTAAATCGTACTGGATTTTAGAACTATTATTCTGCAAAACTTTTAAAAAGAATTCTTTTGTCATAATATCACTAAAGTTTGAAGTTATCATTGGACCATGAAAGGTAGGAAATTTACAAGTTCTATTTATATAATTTAATAATAAGGTTATATCACTATAGCCACAAAATATTTTTGGATTATTTCTAATAATCTTTAAATCTAAATAAGGAGCCATTCTAATTGAACCATAGCCCCCCCTAAGGCAAACTATAGCATCTACTTCTTTATCTGCAAACATAGAATTAAGATCTTCTGCACGACTTTTATCATTACCAGCTAGATATCCATATGAATCATATAAGTGCTCTGATTTTTTTATTTTAAATCCTAGTTTTTTAAAGATATCTATTTTATTATCAATAAAATCTTTTGACTCAGGAGATGCTGGAGCAATAATACCAACAGTAGAGGATTTAGTTAATGATTTCAATTTTAACAACATATACACCTACTTAAAATTATTTATATGTTAATATACTACCAAAAAAATAAAGCTAGTACTTCAACTAGCTTTATTTCTAAGAAAACATATCTTTTCTATATAATATATATGCAGTACCAAGGCTTAATATTAACGTTGCAATCATAGTAATTTCGAAACCATACTCATTATGTATAAGTGGCATTCGAGTAAAATTCATTCCAAATAGTCCACCAATAACAGTAGGAATAGCCATTATTATGGTAACTGATGCTAAAACCTTCATAACTATATTTAAGTTGTTTGAAATAACAGAAGCAAAAAAGTCCATAGTACTGGCAAGTATGTTACTATATATTTCTGTCATCTCAATAGCTTGTTTATTTTCAATTATAACATCCTCTAATACATCTTGATCTTCTTCGTATTTTTGCATTATTTCTAATTTAAGCATCTTTTCTAATGTTATCTCATTAGCTTTAAGAGATGTTGAAAAGTAAACCAATGATTTTTCTAATGAATGCAGTTGAATCAATTCTCTATTCTTCATTGATTTATGTAATCTTTTTTCTATCATTAAACTTTTTTTATCGATTTGACGCAAGTAAATTAAGTAAGATGTTGATATTTTGTTTAATATTTGTAATATAAATCTTGATTTCTTAAATGAATAGAATGATTTAACTTTACCATTTATAAAATCTGTTAAAATACGACTATTCTTTAAACACACAGTAATAAGTTGCTTTTCTGTATGAATTATTGCTAAAGGATATGTGTCATATGTAAGAGAATTATCTTCCATCTCTGTGAAAGGAATATCAACTACAACTAATAAACAATTATCTTCTATATCTATACGAGAGGTTTCTTCATCATCAAGAGGAGCCTTTAAGAATGACAAAGGAACTCCTGTTTTTTTAGAAATTAAAATTAACTCTTCATCTGAAGGAGCTATAATATTGATCCAACAACCAGCTTCTAAATTATCAAGAACCTTTAATGTTGGATTTTGCTCGCTAATACTTTTGTAAATTTGTATCATAATTAACCTCCTTAAATAGATTCCAAAGTTAATTATACTATTAATATGGCCATTTGTAATACAATAAATAAATTTTATATAAAAATCATGTATATAATAAAAAAGATATATAGTGTTTATTTAAACGCTATATATCTTGTATAGAGATTTATTTCTTATAGAATTCACTTTTTACTTCTGACAAAAGATTTTCATTCAGTATAATATCATATCCTGTAAATGATAATGATAGTGCAGCTTTCATAGCTTCATCAAATGCATAATCTGTTATAGTAGCTTTAGCAAAGTCCTTTGTACCATATTTTATATCTTCATTAGGGACTACAGAGATATATGGATGAATACAAGGAACCTTTTTACTTACTATTCCTAAACTTAATCCAGAATAAATATCTCTAGGGTCTGCAATGTTTATTATTCCATTTTCTTTTAAGTTATGACTAAATAATCTATTTAAAGTTCTATTTGTTACTAATTCCTCATTTTCAGGTTCATATAAAGAAATTGAATATTGTACTCTTATTAATTTAGAAACGTAAATAGCTATTTCTCTTAGCTTACTTTCAGCTATTTTTGCTATATCCATCTCTTTGGCTCGAATATAAAACTTAGCTTCAGATTCTAGCGGTAATAATAAAGGTGTAAATCCTCCATTAGATAAAATAGAATTGACTTCGACATCTTCAGGAAATCCTTTTAATAATGAATTTAGAATATTAAAAGTTAAAAGTATTCCATCTAATGAGGTATAAGTACCTTTATTCAAAAAACTTAACCCACTATGGCCTATAAATTTAATGCTTAAAGGAATTATTGCAGATGAACTTCCACTTTCAGAGGTCACAATATCAGGATGTGCAAGTAGTACTACATCTATATCATCAAATACTCCTTGCTTAACCATGACCGATTTTGTTCCCCCGAGATATTCACCTGGACACCCTATAATTATTACGCTTCCACCTATTTTTTCTATTATTGAACCTAAGGATAATGCAGCTGCAATTGAAGTAGTAGTTAATAAGTTATGACCAGTTAAATGCCCTTCACCTGGAACCGCATCATATTCACATATAAAACAAATCTTAGGACAGCCATTACCTTTAGAAGCATAAAATGATGTTTCTAAGTCTAAAAATTTTCTTTTCACATTAAAATTATTATTAATTAAAAAGTCGCAAATATAATTATAACCATTATACTCTTTATAACTTTCTTCTGGATTATTATATAAATAAGTGTTTAAATTTTTTATATCATCTTTATATTTTTCTAAATTACTAATCATTTCTTGTTTCATAGTATCGTCCTCCCAAATTATCTTACTTTTAAGTTTCCCTTAAATACAAATAATTATTTATTAAATATAACTTTTTAGAAAAGTATAAGAATACAATTATTAGGTGAGAATTATAATAAAAAATTATTATAAAAGGATGAGGTTATATGGATTTATTAATAAAAGGTATAGATAAAAATGAAAATAAATGTAAGGTTTGTGGAAATGAAATATATAGTGATATAATTATAGAAAAAAGCTTATTATGTCAATACTGCAACAATAAGATATCTAATATAAGCGTAGAGGATTTTGAATACGATTATTATAAGGAAAAGGTTAAATGTTGGCTTTTAAGTAACTATAATATAAAATGATATGAGGTATAAATAAATGAACAGAGGAAAATTTATAGTATTTGAAGGTGGAGAAGGATCTGGTAAAAGTACAATTTTAGAAATGATATATGAATATTTAATTGAGAATAATATAAATTGTATAAAAACAAGAGAACCAGGTGGAATACAAATATCAGAAGACATAAGAAAAATAATATTAGATACTAAAAATACTAGTATGGATGGGAAAACAGAAGCTTTATTATATACAGCAGCAAGAAGACAACATTTAGTAGAAAGAGTTGTACCAAAGTTGAATGATGGTGTAATAGTTCTATGTGACAGATTTATATATTCATCATTAGCTTATCAAGGATATGCAAGAGGTATAGGAATGAGTGACATATATCAAATAAATAAGTTTGCAGTTGGAGAGTACATGCCTGACTTAAACATTTTATTTGATGTGTCCCCACAAATAGGATTATCAAGAATAAATAAAAATAAAGGTAGAGAAGTAAATAGATTAGATTTAGAAAAAATGGACTTTCATAATAAGGTTAGGGAAGGTTACCATAAGCTATACGAAGGTAACAAAGATAAATTTATAAAAATAGACGCTGAAAAATCAATAGAAGAGGTCTTTAGTGAAGTTAAGGAAATAATTATTAACTTTATTGAATAAAATATAGTATAGAAAAATTTTTTTAATTAATTTTTATCTCTTTTATGATAGAATATTGTTAAAGGAGTATAAATTTATTGGAGGGGTTAATATGAAGTTAGTAATAGCTATGGTCCAAGACGATGATGCTTTAGATCTAGTTGATGCAATGACAGAGGCTGGATTTAGAGTTACTAAATTAGCATCTACTGGAGGATTCTTAAAATCAGGAAATACAACATTAATTATAGGGGTAGAAGAAAGTAAAGTTAAAGATGTTATAGATGTTGTAGAAGATATTTGTAAAACTAGAAAGCAAATTATAACAACACCAACTCCTATTACAGGAAATGTTGACATGTATATGTCTTATCCTATAGAAATTGAAGTTGGAGGGGCAACTGTATTTGTTATAGATGTAGATCAGTTTATTAAAATATAGTTACATTGGAGGGTGTAATGGGACATTTTATTGGACATGAAAGAATAATTGAAAGTTTAAGAAAAAGAATATTAACCGGAGAAATTTCCCATGCACATATAATTGTTGGAGAAGATGGTATTGGAAAAAGTAATTTAGCTAAATTAATAGCAATAAATATATTAGGCGGTCATCAAGATAGAAATTATGTTGATATTGTAAATTATAGATGTAAAAAGTCTTCCTTTGGAGTAGATGATGTAAGAGACGTAGTAGATGAGGTAAGTAAGAAGCCATTTGAGGGAGATAAGAAGGTTATAATAATTCATGATGGAAATAAGATGACAGTGCAAGCTCAAAATGCTCTTTTAAAAACTATAGAAGAGCCACCAAAAGGTGTATTTATAATTTTATTATGTGAAAGTTTAGAACTTATTTTGGATACTATAAAATCAAGATGTCAGATATATAAATTAACTCCATTAACAAAAGATGAAGTTAAGCTTTATATAGAAAGATTAGGAACAGAGAATTATAGTAACGAAGAAATTAAGGCTGCAATTTCATATAGTGAAGGTATTCCAGGAAAAGCGGAAAAGTTTTTAAGGGATTCTTCATTAAAGGATTTAAGAAATTTACTAATTGATTTGTTATATATATTAGTTAATGGAAATCTTCAAAAATTATTAGATTTTGAAGTTAAGATATTATCATATAAGGATAAAAAGGAAGAAATATTAAACATTTTAGCCTCCTTTATAAGAGATATAATTGTCTATAAAGAAGTAAATGAAATTAATGTAATAATAAATGGGGATAAAATAGAAAATATAAAACAATTAGCTATTGAAATGTCCTATAAGAAACTTAATAAAATTATTGATAAAATAGGAGAAGCTAGAAAAACAATATTAAGTAATTCTAATTTTCAATTAACTATTAGAGTAATGCTTATAGGATTTATGGAGGTTTAATAATGATAAAAGTTGTAGGTATAAGATTTAAAAAAGCCGGTAAGATATATTATTTTGATCCAAATGGATTAAGCATAAAAAAAGGTGATTTTGCGGTTGTAGAAACAGCAAGAGGAATAGAGTTTGGGGAGTGTGTAATAGGTATTAAAGAAATATCCGAATCAGATATAGTAGCTCCTTTAAAAAGTGTTTTAAGAGTTGCCGAAGAGGAAGATATAAATAAACATAAAGATAATAAATTAAAAGAAAAAGACGCCTTAGAAATATGCTTAAAGAAAATAGAAGAGCATGCATTAAACATGAAATTAATAGATGTAGAGTACACTTTTGATAATAATAAGGTTATATTCTACTTTACAGCAGATGGAAGAGTTGATTTTAGAGAACTAGTTAAGGATTTAGCCACTATATTTAAAACAAGAATAGAGTTAAGACAAATCGGTGTTAGGGATGAAGCAAAGATGCTAGGTGGGTTAGGCCCTTGTGGAAGGTCACTTTGTTGTTCAACTTTTTTAGGCGATTTTGCATCAGTATCTATAAAAATGGCAAAGGAACAAAACTTGTCACTTAATCCAACTAAAATATCAGGAATATGTGGAAGACTTATGTGTTGTTTAAATTATGAACAAAGTACATATGAAGATATAAGAAAGAGATTACCTAAAGTTGAATCAATTGTCAAAATAGGTGATGTAAAAGGAGAAGTAGTAGGTAACAATATAGTTAAGGAAAGTATAAAGGTTAAATATAGAAGAGGCGATGAAGAAGTTATAGAAGAGTTTAAAATAGACAATATTGAGCTTATAGAAGGTAGTTATGAAGATTCAGTAGATGAATCGGATATAAAGCTAGAAATTGAATCACCAGAGGATAAAAAGTTATTAAAAGATCTTATTAAAGAGAATTAAAGGGGGAAGCTGAATGAAGTCAGTATTAAAAATAGCTAATCTTAATACAAATAAGGATGTTATTAACATAAGAGAAGCTATATCACATAATGAAGGGGTTGTTGCTTGCGAAATCAATTTAGATAAGCAAGAAGTAAATGTAGTATATGATGATAAAAGTATAAGAGTTGATGAAATAGCAATATCAATTGAAGAAGCAGGATATAGTGTAATCTAAAGTCTATCATCAATATTGTATAAATTCTTCTTAAGCCTTTTAAAATTTAAATCATTGTGATAAAATAGATTGTGAAATAAATTCATAATATTAGGAGGTGCTTTTATGGCATTTAAGATTGAAGATTCATGTGTAAACTGTGGCGCATGTGCTGCAGAATGTCCAGTTAATGCTATAAGTCAAGGAGATACTCAATTCGTTATTGATGAGGATACTTGCATAGATTGTGGAAACTGTGCAAATGTTTGTCCAGTAGGAGCTCCAGTACAAGCATAATTTACATAAAGAACCGCTAATTTAGCGGTTCTTTATTTTTATGTTGATAATAGTATGACAGAGCATTTATCTCCAAAAGATAAATCATCTGAATATATGGTACTACAATCATAAGAGAAGATGTTTTTTATAGAAGATAAGAATTTATGAGGGCCATCTAAATAAAAATATTCGGAAGAATTTTTAAAACACATTGGAATTATATATTTTGGCTTTAAATTTATTGCAAGTCTAGCAGCTGAAAATCCATCTAAGCAAAAGTGCCCACCAATTGGAATAAACAAAAAATCTAAATCTGATAATTTACTTAATAAATTATTGTCAAGTCTATGTCCAAGAGAACCTAAATGACAAATCTTAAAACCATCAATATTTAGATAATAAATTATATTTTCTCCACGTTTAAAACCATTAAGATCATCTTTAAATGTCTCATAACCATCTAAGTTTATAAAATCATTAGAAAATGAACAGGGAGAATTTATTATTATGCAATCTTTATCAATAAATTTATTAATAATTTCATTATTATGGGTATGACTAAATGTAATTATATCTGGTTTTAAATCATACTTTTCTATATAAGGATATATTTGCATGGGGTCTAAAAGGATTCTTTTACCGATTGAGTTCTTTATCAAGAAACTTGTGTTACCTATCCACTTAATTTCCATATTTAATCACCTCTTTATATAGTTTGAGTAAAAGTTGTAATATAATTCATATTCTTACTAAAGATAATAAAATTTATAAAATGGACATATTAAGATTTATAATATATAATAAAAGTCAAAGAAGGTCAGTTTTAAAATGAAGTTTAAGAAGGTGAAAATATGGCAAGAATTTCAGATACAATAGAGAATTTTATAAAAGATATGATAAAGCAAGAAAGAGAAAGACAAGTATCAATTCAAAGAAATGAATTAGCAGATAAATTTTCATGTGCACCATCACAAATAAATTATGTACTAACAACTAGGTTTACTTATGAGAAGGGTTATATAATAGAAAGTAAAAGAGGTGGCGGGGGCTGCATAGTAATTAAAAAAATAACATACGATGATAAGGACGAGAGAGTAGACTTAATAAATACTTCAATTGGCGAAAGTATAACATATGGAAACGCATTATCTATATTAAATCATTTAAGGGACACTAATAGTATTACAGAAAAAGAATATGAAATAATAAAGATATCCTTAAATGATAGGACATTAGTAAATGTTGAAGATAAAAATAAGTTAAGATCTCAAATACTTAAAGGAATTATTACAGTAGTATTATCGTAAGATAATTTAAATAGCCAAAATTTATCTGAAGATTGTTAAGTTTAGCAATAGGGTATGGAGGTATGTATGGTTTTTGGGAAGTTTAATGAGAGAGCACAATTAGTACTTGTAGAGGCTCAGAAGGAATCACAATATTTTAAACATGGGTATATAGGAACAGAACATATTCTTTTAGGGATACTAAAAGAAGGTGGATATGCAAAACAAGTATTATATGTTAATGGAGCTACCATTGATAAGGTTAAAAGGCTCATAGAGGATTATCTTGGTTTTGGGGATATAGATATATCAGTAGGAGAAATGTTGTTAAATCCAAGAACAAAAAGATTATTTGATGATAGTTTAATTAAAGCAAGGATGTATGATCATAAATATATAAATCCTGAGCATATTTTATTAGCATTAATAGATGATACAGAAGGTATAGCTTATACTATGCTTTCAAATTTAAAATTAGATTTAAAGTTTATAAAAAATGAGATAAGTGACTATTTATATAAAAAAGAAGCAGAAGAAATAAAAATAGAAGATAAAAATAAGAGAAAAAGTATAAAAACACCTTTATTAAATCAGTATGGAAGAAATCTTACTGATATGGCGAGGGAAGGCTCCTTAGATCCAGTAATAGGCAGAGAGAGTGAAAATAAGAGAATACTAGAAATATTATGTAGAAGAATAAAAAATAATCCTTGTTTAATAGGAGAGCCTGGAGTTGGAAAAACAGCTGTGATAGAAGGATTAGCGCAAAGAATAATTAGTGGAAATGTTCCAGATATTCTAAAGGATAAAATATTAATTTCGCTAGACTTAACTTCTATGGTAGCAGGTTCTAAATATAGAGGAGAATTTGAAGATAGATTAAAAAAAGTTATAGATGAAATAAGAAGTTCTCAAGATATAATAATATTTATAGATGAAATTCATACTATAGTTGGTGCGGGAGGTGCAGAAGGTGCAATAGATGCTGCAAATATTTTAAAACCTGCATTAGCAAGAGGCGAAATAAAATGTATTGGTGCTACAACAATAGATGAATACAGAAAATATATAGAAAAAGATTCTGCTTTAGAGAGAAGATTTCAACCTGTTATAATAGAAGAACCATCAAAGGAAGAAACCCTAGAGATATTAAAAGGGCTTAGGGAAAAATATGAGTTACATCATATGGTAAGAATAGAAGATGAAGCTTTAGAAGCTGCTGTGGATCTATCTGATAGATATATAACGGATAGATTTATGCCTGATAAGGCAATAGATTTAATAGATGAAGCTTCAGCAAAAGTAAGAATAGAAAATTTGATATCACCACCAGATATAAAAGAATTACAAATAAAAATAAAAGAAATTACAAAAGAGAAAGAGATGTCAATAAAGAATCAAGACTTTGAAAGAGCTGCATATCTAAGGGATAAAGAAAAAGAATTAATAAGTAATTTAGATGACTTAAAAATAAATTTGAATAATAATGAATCTAATAGTTATGTAGTAAATAAAGAACAAGTTGCAAGAGTAGTGTCTATTTGGTCTAGAATTCCGTTAGAAAAACTAACAGAACAAGAATCAGAGAAACTATTAAAGCTGGAGGATTTATTGCATAAAAGAGTAGTAGGTCAAAAGGAAGCAGTAATGGCTGTAGCTAAAGCAGTAAGAAGAGCAAGGGTAGGACTAAAAGATCCTAATAGGCCAATAGGAACTTTTGTATTTTGTGGGCCTACTGGAGTTGGTAAAACTGAATTGTCTAATGCATTAGCAGAAGCTATGTTTGGAGATAAAAAGAATTTAATAAGAATTGATATGTCAGAATATATGGAAAAGCATTCTGTATCTAGATTAGTTGGAGCACCTCCAGGATATATTGGATATGAAGAAGGAGGGCAGCTAACAGAGGCTGTTAGAAGAAATCCATATTCGGTAATTTTATTAGATGAAATAGAAAAAGCTCATCCAGATGTATTTAATATATTACTACAAGTAATGGAAGATGGAAGATTAACGGATAGTAAAGGAAGAATTGTAAATTTTAAGAATACTATTGTTATAATGACTTCTAATGTAGGAGCACATGATATTAAAAAACAAAGTACTATGGGATTTTCAACTTCAAGCAGTATAGATGATAGTGAATATGAAAAAATGAAAAAAAGTATTATGGATGAAGTAAAAAAACAATTTAAGCCAGAATTCATAAATAGAATAGATGATATAATAATTTTCCATAAGCTAAAAGATAATGATATATTGAAAATAGTTAACCTAATGTTAAATAGCACCATAGATAAGTTGAAGGAAAGAAAAATAACTATTAATTTAAACGAAGAAAGTAAAAAGTTTCTAGTAAATAAAGGAGTAGATATAAATTATGGAGCTAGGCCTTTAAGAAGAATAATAGCAAAAGAACTTGAAGATAAGTTAAGTGAAGAAATGTTAAAGGGATATATAAAGGGTGGAGATAATCTACAAGTACATTGTAATGGAGAGGAACTTTATTTCGAGCATATATCATAGTATAAAGAGAAGATTTTCTTTTGAGAAAAATCTTCTCTTGTTTTTTGTAATTTTCTTATTTTCTTCCTTTAGTTTTTTATTAATAATTTATAGATTATAGAGTAATAATATTAGAGAAGATAAATTAATCAACATAAGTAAGAAAAATTATTATTTAAAAATAGTTGCATTTTAACTTATAGAAGCATATAATTAAATCAAAGAATATACCCCTGGGGGGTAGAAGGAGTAAATTATGAATAAAGAAATTAAACATAAAGAATTAGTGATAATAGGCGGTGGACCAGCTGGGTTAACTGCAGCTATATATGCAACAAGAGCTAAACTAGACATGCTTTTATTAGAAGATCAAATATTAGGCGGACAGGTTAGAAATAGCTATACAATTGAAAATTATCCTGGATTTAAAAAGGTTTCAGGCACAGAATTAGCAGATTTAATGCAACAACAAGCAGAAGAGCTTGGAGCACAAATAGATGAATTTGATATGGTTGAAAAGGTTGATTTTAGTGGAGAAGAAAAAGTAATTGAAACTAATAGTTATATATATAAAACAAAAACAGTAATAATAGCAACAGGGGCTACTCCTAAAAAATTACCTATTCCAAATGAAGAAAAGTTCTCAGGAAAAGGGGTTCATTATTGTGCAGTTTGCGATGGAGCAATGTATGATGGAAAAATAGTTGGAGTTGTAGGCGGAGGAAATTCTGCATTAGAAGAAGCATTATTTCTAACTAAGTTTGCGACCAAAGTAGTTATGATAAGGAGACACAATTATTTTAATGGAGAAAAGGCTACAATTGAAGAAGTCATGAATCATCCTAAGATAGAGGTTTTATTCAATGAAGATTTAGTTGATGTGGATGGAAAAGATTTTGTAGAAAAGGCTATAATAAAGAATTCTAAAGATGGATCTGAAAAGGAAATTCCTATGGATGCTATATTTGGATTTATAGGAACAGTACCGAAGACAGATCATTTTAAGGATTATATAAATTTAACTTCTAATGGTTATATTAAAGCTGATGAAGGTATGAGAACTAATGTAGAAGGTGTGTATGTAGCAGGAGATGTCAGAGAAAAGGAATATAGACAAATAACAACAGCTGTTGCAGATGGAACTATAGCAGCACTACAAGCTGAAAAGTATGTAGTAGAAAAGAAAAAATAATTAAAGAAAGATTAAAGGAGAGATATTATGATAAAAATATATTCAACATCATGGTGCCCATCATGTGTTAAAGCAAAGAGATTTTTTGAAATGAAGGGTTGGGAATATAAAGAGATTAATGTAGCTGATAAGCACGAGGATAGAGAGGAAGTTTTCAAGGTATCAGGGCAAAGAACTGTACCTGTAATTGATATAGATGGTGAGATAATAGTTGGATTTGACAAGAATAAAATAGAATTAGCTAAGGTAGGTAGATGAATATGTTTAGTTGTATAAGGGGCAAAGAAAGAACATTTAGAAATTTAGTAAACGGAGAATGGCTTAGTAGTGAAAGTGGAAAGTTTATAGAAATATATTCACCAATAGGCGAAAATTGCCTAGTTGGAAAGGTTCCAGCGATGACAAAAGAAGAAGTAGATCAGTCTATAAAAAGTGCTAAAATAGCACAAAATGAGTGGAGAAATGTTCCAGTAAGTAAAAGAGCAGATATATTATATAAAGCTGCCGATATATTAGTAGAGAAATTAGATGATATTGCAGATATAATGATGAGAGAAATAGGTAAAGATAGAAAAAGTTCTGAATCAGAAATTTTAAGGTCAGCTGACTATATAAGATTTACTGCTGATACAGCAAAAAACTTATCAGGAGAAAGTATTCCAGGAGATAGTTTTCCAGGATTTAAAAGAAATAAAATATCAATAGTAACTAGAGAACCATTAGGAGTAGTTTTAGCTATATCTCCATTTAATTATCCAATAAATTTAGCAGCATCAAAGATAGCACCAGCAATAGTTGCAGGAAACTCTGTTGTTTTAAAACCAGCTACTCAAGGCAGCTTATGTGGTTTATATCTTGCTAAGGTTTTTGAGCAAGCAGGTGTGCCAGCTGGGGTATTAAACACTATAACTGGAAGAGGTAGTGATATAGGTGACTATATAGTTACACATCCTGAAATAGATTTTATAAACTTTACAGGAAGTACAGATGTCGGAACTAAAATATCAAGAATAACAGCAATGGTTCCTTTACTTATGGAACTAGGAGGAAAAGATGCAGCTATAGTTTTAAAGGATGCAGATTTAGATCTTGCAGCATCTAATATAGTTGCAGGAGCATATTCTTACTCAGGACAAAGATGTACAGCAGTAAAAAGAATTTTAGTTGTAAATGAAGTTGCAGATAAGTTGGTTGAGAAAGTTAAAGAAAAAGTTGAGAAATTAAAAGTCGGAAATCCTTTAGAAGAAGATGTTGATATAGTACCGTTAATTGATGAAAGATCAGCAGACTTTGTTTGGGAGCTTATAGATGAAGCTAGAGAGAAAGGTGCACATTTGCTGGTTGGAGGAAAAAGAGATGGTAATATGATCTATCCAACTCTATTTGATAATGTAACTACAGATATGAGATTAGCTTGGGAAGAACCATTTGGACCAGTTTTACCTATAATAAGAGTTAAAGATAAAGATGAAGCAATAGAAATTGCAAATAAATCAGAATATGGATTACAATCATCTGTATTTACTGAAAATATAAATGAAGCATTTTATGTGGCTGATAGATTAGAAGTAGGTACAGTTCAAGTTAATAACAAAACTGAAAGAGGACCAGATCATTTCCCATTCTCAGGAGTTAAGGCATCTGGAATTGGTACACAAGGTATTAGATATTCCATAGAAGCTATGTCAAGACCAAAGGCAACAGTAATTAATATAGTAAGATAATTAAAATGTGCTATAGCACAACTAAAAAATAAAGGGATGTCTCAGACATCCCTTTTTATTTTAAAATATAATAATTATTTTATCTTAAACATTTAAAGCTGAATCAATAGCATTTTTATCAAATCCAACTATAATAGTTCCATTTATATCTAATACAGGAACTCCCATTTGTTTTGACTTGCTAATCATTTCATCTCTAGCTGTCATATCTTCTTGTACATTTAAATCTTCAAATTCAACATTAACTGATTTTAAGTAATTTTTTGCTTTTACGCACCATGGACAAGAATTTGTACTGTAAACTTTAACCATTAGTCAAACACTCCTTTTCTTTTTAATAAATAATTAGTATCGTTTAATATAGATTTTACATCATTTTTGCCATAAATACAATTAATATCTTTTATTTTATTAAAATAAAGAATATGGTATTATATCAATGGGAAAATATAAAATAAATCTATTTAATAATACTTTGATCTTCTAGGTTTGAATTGAGAATCATGTTATCTAAAGATGTATCTACATAGTTGGACATTAGATTTTCAGATAAATTTTTTTTAGAATTCTCTTTTAATATATTCCTAGATTGAACATTAGAAAAATAGTTTTTATTAATCATAAAATCATCTCCTTGATGGTTTATAAACTTATTTTTTGCAAAATTTTAATTTTTATAACAAATTAAATAAATTATGCAACTGGTCTAGACATCTATAACAATTTTTAATATAATATTTATAGGAGGCTTAATAATGATAGATAAAAGTAGTCCAATTCCAGTTTATTATCAACTTAAAAATGATTTAATATCAAAGATATCTGAAGGAGTATGGAAACCAGGTGAATGTATAGCAAGCGAAAGAGAGCTATGTGAAGTTTATGGTGTTAGTAGAATGACTATAAGACAAGCAATTGGAGAATTAGTACAAGAAGGAGTTCTTTTAAGGATTAAGGGAAAAGGTACCTATGTTTGTGAACAAACCCTTAAACAACAAGACATGATGAGTTTTACAGAAATAATAAAACAAATGGGAAAAGAACTTAGATCAGAAGTTGTTGAATTCTGCAAAATAAATACACCAGAACATTTGGCAGATATATTTTCATTAGATGAATTATATAAAATCAAAAGAAAGCGTATAGTTGATGATGAATGTGTCGCTTTAGAAACAGTATATATACCTGTAGACTATTGTGGATATATTGATATGGAAATGTTAAATGGATCTTTATTTAAAATATTAGAAGGTTTCGGATATACAGTAGACTATTCTCAATCATCAATAGCATCAGTAATAATGGATGATGAATTAAAAAATATATTTAGTGTAGATAAACAAGTACCTATGCTAAAAATTATAAGCAAGACCTATGATCATAATAATAAAATGATATTTTTAGAAGAAGCTATTTATAGATCTGACAAATTTATTTTACAAGTAAATATATCGAGACGAGAGGGGAAAATACGATGAAACTAATAATAACTAAAAATTATGAAGAACTAAGTAAAAAAGCAGCTGATGAGATGGCAGATATAATAAAAAGCAATCCTAAAGCAATATTAGGATTAGCAACTGGCGGATCTCCAATGGGAATGTATAAGGAATTAATAAAAATGAACAAGGAAGGAAAAGTAGACTTTTCAAATGTTACTACAGTAAATCTAGATGAATATATCGGATTAAGTGGTGACCATCCTCAAAGCTATAGATATTTTATGAATGAAAATTTATTTAATCATATTAATATAGATAAGACCAATACTTACGTTCCAAATGGATTAGCTAAAAACATAGAAGAAGAGTGTAAAGAATATGATGCTAGAATAACCGAACTAGGTGGCACAGATGTTCAACTATTAGGAATAGGAAATAATGGACACATAGCATTTAATGAACCAGATAATGAATTATTATCAGGAACTCATTTAACAAAATTAACAGAAGATACTATAAAAGCTAATGCTAGATTTTTTGAATCAATAGATGAAGTTCCAACCCAAGCCTTAACTATGGGCCTTGGTGGAATAATGAGATCAAAGAAGATAATAGTTATAGCAAGTGGTGAAAGTAAAGCTGAAGCTGTAAAAGCAATGGTAAGTGGGAAAATAAGTACAAATATGCCAGCATCAATGTTACAAATGCACAGAAATGTTACAGTTATAGTTGATGAAGCAGCAGCAAAATTATTATAAAATGTAAATACTAAAGATTATTAAGGAATGTAATGCTATTATAAATAGATTACATTCCTTTTTTATTCTTTAGAAATTATAAAAGGTTTATTATATGGGTAACTATTTATAATTTTTTTCTTTTGGTTGGTTAAAGGACATATTGAAATTTACATTGACTTGAAGTAAGAAAATTTACATATGACCTTTATTATAAATATTGGTTTTTATAATATTGTTATGATATAGTTATTTTATAATTGAGTTAATATATAGGTGGAAATAAATATTCAATTAAATTATATGGTAAGCTATTAGATTCACTATTCGGGAGCTTATATCAAAGTTAAAAAGTTATATGACTCCAATTTTAATATCTTACAAGAATAACTATGTTAACTATTTAGTATTACATTATTTTAATTATAAGTATTATTAATTTAACTATATATTGATTATAATATTAAATATAAAAGTAAATAAGATTGGTAGGTAAAATTTATGGCTAAGATTAAATCCATGTTTGTTTGTCAAGAATGTGGATATGAGTCTCCTAAGTGGCTGGGGAAATGTCCAGATTGTAACAAATGGAATACTTTAGTTGAAGAAGTAAAGGAAACTCAAAAAGAATTTAAAAATAAAGTTAATAACCAGAGGGTTTTAGATAATATGCCTAAAAGTATAGGGCAAATTAAATCAGGAGAAAAACAAAGATATGATACTGGACTGCGAGAATTAAATAGAGTATTGGGAGGCGGTTTAGTAAGGGGATCTTTAACATTAATATCAGGAGATCCTGGTATAGGAAAATCTACTTTGCTATTACAAACAGCAAACTCAATATCCAAATCGTACGGGAAAGTACTATATGTTTCTGGAGAAGAGTCTGAAGAGCAAATTAAAATCAGAGGAGACAGGTTGGATGTTAATGCTGAACAATTATATATATTATCAGAAACCAACCTGGATTTAATAGAAGCGTATATAGATGAATTACAACCTGTTTTTGTAATAATTGATTCTATACAAACTGTATATAAGGAATCAATAACATCTGCTCCAGGAAGTGTATCTCAAGTAAAGGAATGTTCTAATGCTATAATGAGAATAGGTAAAAATAAGAATATACCATTATTCATAGTAGCTCATGTTACTAAACAAGGTGAACTTGCAGGACCAAGAGTTCTTGAGCATATGGTTGATACAGTATTATATTTTGAGGGAGAGCGTACAGAAGAATTTAGAGTTCTTAGAACTATGAAAAATCGTTTTGGAACAACTAGTGAAATAGGAGTTTTTGAAATGGCAGAAGAAGGATTAAAGGAAATATATGATCCTTCGAGAATATTTTTAGAGGATACTAACTTTAATCAAGAAGGTTCAGCAGTTATAGGAATAATGGAAGGCACTAGACCGATACTTGTTGAAATGCAAGCCTTAGCTACAGAAACAAATATGCACATGGCTAGCAGAACAGCCGTGGGAATAGATAGTCAAAGGTTAAGACTTATATTAGCTGTACTTGAAAAAAAATTAAGAGTCCCATTCTACAAGTATGATGTGTATGTAAATGTTGTTGGAGGACTTACTTTAGATGGCACTACAGGAGATTTAGGTCTTGCACTAGGATTATTATCAAGTGTAAAAAATACAGGATTTAAGTTAGAACGAATGGTTATTGTAGGAGAAGTTGGACTTACAGGAGAAATAAGACCAGTTTCATCTTGTGATAGATTGATTAAAGAAGCAGAAAAAATGGGATTCAAAAATGCAATAATTCCTGAAAGAAATAAAGATAAGGTTACTAGCGCTTCTATGAATATAATAGGAGTAAGCAATTTAAGAGAGGCTATAAGTAAGATATTCTAACGGATTGGGTGAGTATATGAGAATAAAAGATGATGAAGAAATAAAAAGTATTTTAAAACTTATGAGTCCAGGAACAGCTTTAAGAGAAGGTTTAGAGAATATATTAAGAGCTAAAACTGGAGGATTAGTTGTTATTGGAGATGGTGAAGAGGTAATGAAGCTTGTAGATGGAGGCTTTAATATCAATTCAGAGTATTCACCAGCTTATGTTTATGAATTAGCAAAAATGGATGGTGCTATAGTAATAAGTGGAGATTTAAAAAGAATTCTTTGTGCTAACACACAGCTTGTGCCTGATCATTCTCTTACAACATATGAAACAGGAACAAGACATAGAACAGCTAATAGAGTTGCCAAACAAACTGGAAATATAGTTGTAGCAATTTCTCAAAGAAGAAATATAATAACTATTTATAAGGGAGACTTAAAATATGTTCTTCAAGAAAGTAGTGTTATATTAGCAAGAGCAAATCAGGCTATACAAACCTTAGAAAAGTATGTAACTGTATTAGAAAGAGTAATAAACAACCTAAATCTCTTGGAATTCCAGGACTTAACAACTGTCTTTGATGTTGTAACTGCAATACAAAGAACAGAAATGGTAATGAGAGTTGTAGAAGAAATTCAAAGATATATAGTTGAACTTGGGAATGAAGGAAGACTTATTTCTATGCAACTTAATGAGCTTATAAAATTTATAGAGAGAGATGGGATTTTATTAATAAGAGATTACTGCAAAGAAAAGGAAAGTTATGAAGATATATATAATCAAATTCAAATGCTTACTGCGGAAGAATTAGTTGATTTAGATTTAATAGCCAAAATATTAGGATATTCAGGAGTACCATTAGTAGACACGTTAATTTCTCCAAAGGGATATAGAATCTTATTTAAGGTTCCAAGAATTCCTGTATCAGTTATTGAAAATTTAGTTAAACATTTTAATGAGCTTAAATATGTTATTGAGGCAGATACTAATGAATTAGATAAAGTAGATGGAATAGGAGAAGCTAGAGCTAAAGCTATAAGAAGTGGATTAAGAAGAATAAAAGAACAAATATACTTAAAAAATGAAATTTAACAAAAATATGTATAAAAGTAAATAGAACTGAGAATAATAAAAAAGCAGGTAAAAACCTGCTTAAAGTTTATCTAAGTGTAAATTTACCCAGAATACTCATTTTATTTTCTTCCTTTAATAAGATATCGTATAGATTCAAATCCAAGCAATTACATAAAGAAGTAAGATAAAATAGATTATTTCCAATTTCATTTTCGATAATTTCACGACAATTATCACAAAGGGTTCCCTTAAGATGATTACTTAGTTCATAATTAAAATCATTAGTTTCGTCAGAAGGAATGCCTTGTTTCTCAGCACAAATTTGAATACAACCACAATTAGTAACGGCCTTTGCTATAGCTCTATTTACCCTAGAGCTAGATTCACTATATTTAGTTATTATATCTAAAATACTTTTATGGCGCAGTAATGATTCATTGACATCATTTTGAAAATTATCAAAAATTATATCTTTCATATGCCTCAACTCCTTAAAATCTATGGCTGTTTTTAAATAAAAGTATATTTTATTAAATAATAAAATATATAGGGCTTAATTATTAAATAATAAAATTAATAAGATATTAAATAATTCAATACTTACTCAAGAAAATCAAATAAATAATATCGAGAATATTGCTTAATTTTTAAGCTTACAAAACTTAGTTTCACATAATACTATAAATTAATTAAATATTTATTCAATTAAAAATATTTAATATTATTCATTTTGTTGCAACTTATTATAGTTAATTAACTTTAATACAATAATATCTAATATGATTGTTATTTTATAGGGGGTATTTTAAATTAATAAGAATTTAATAAATCTTCATTTTAGATAATGCCTTTATATGGTATAATGAGATAGACTTCTTACAAAAGAGTAAATAAAATTAAAAATATAAATAAAACAATATTATAGGGAGGTGACATTATGTTAAAAAAGATTATAAGAGTTATATTTACTATAATAGGCTTTATAAGCGGATATATTATTAGTGGAATACTAGTAACTATTACTGCTTTAAGTAAAATATCTTTTTTATCTAAACCAGTTGGAATTATATCAGTACGAATTCTTTTAACTTTATTATTTGGACTTATATTATATATTATTTCACCACGTATTTATGACTCTATTGTTAAAGCAATTGAATATATTGAAAAGAATATTCAAAGACTTACAGCGGCAGAGCTTCTTTATGGTGGGTTAGGTGCATTAATATCATTGATATTAACGTCACTTTTAGGATTACCGTTATATAATATAGATCTTTATGGGTTAGGACCAATACTATTTGTTCTACTAAACTTAATATTTGCAATAATATTTGCTAGTATATTTATTGAAAAGAAGGATGACATATCAAATATTCTTGTAAATCTCAAGAAAAGTAGCGCTAAGGAAAAGAAGTCAAAAGGAGCTGTGAAAAACATAGCTAAGGTATTAGATACTTCTGTTATCATTGATGGAAGAATATTTGATATATGCCAAACTGGATTTATTGAAGGTCCATTAGTTATACCTAATTTTGTATTAGATGAATTAAGACATATTTCAGATTCAGCAGATTCTTTAAAAAGAAATAGGGGAAGAAGAGGACTTGACATATTAAATAAAATACAAAAAGAACTTGATATAGAAACTCAAATTTGGGAAGGAGATTTTCCAGAGATACAAGAAGTCGACAGTAAGTTATTAAAGCTTGCACAAAATCTTAAGGGTAAAGTTATAACTAATGACTTTAATTTAAATAAAGTTGCAGAATTCCAAGGAGTTCCTGTACTAAATATTAATGAGTTAGCAAATGCAATTAAGCCAGTTGTTCTTCCAGGGGAAGAAATGAAGGTGATTGTGGTCAAGGATGGTAAAGACGCATCTCAAGGAGTTGGATATTTAGATGATGGAACTATGATTGTAGTAGAAGGTGGAAGGAAGTTCATGGGAGAGCAAATAGTAGTTATAGTAACTTCAGTACTTCAAACAGCTGCTGGAAGAATGATATTTGCAAAACCAAAGGAATAGTTAAGTAGGTGTTATTATGATAAGTGCAATAATTTTAGCAGGTGGAAAAGGTAAAAGAATGGGTGCTAAAGTTAGTAAGCAGTATATAGAACTTAGGGGTAAGCCAATATTATACTATACGCTAAAAAGGTTTGCTGATTGTAGTCAAATAGATAAAATTATTTTAGTTTTGCCTAAAGATGAAATAGATTATTGTAAAAATGAGATATTGAATAAATATTCTTTAAAGGTTGATATGATAGTAGAAGGTGGAGAAGAAAGGCAAGATTCGGTTTTTAATGCTTTAGAGTGTATAGAGAACTGTGAGATTGTACTTATCCATGATGGAGCAAGACCTTTTACATCAGAACGAATTATAAATGATGGGATAAAGTATGCAAAACTTTATGGTGCAGCAGCACCTGGGGTCATACCAAAGGATACTATTAAAGTCATTAATGAAGAGAAATTTTCTGTTTCTACACCTGATAGAAATACATTACGTGCAATTCAAACTCCACAAGTTTTTAAATTTAATCTTATAAAGGAGTGTCATAATAAAATTAAGAAGAATAATATAAGTGTTACAGATGATACTATGGTAGTAGATATGTACAATAATGAGGTTTATTTATATGAAGGTGAATATACTAATATAAAAGTTACTACACCAGAGGATTTGATACTGGCAGAAAAGCTTATATAATAGAGATTTTATAATATTGACATAACCTTTTAGAGACTATATAATTAATTAAGCTAAAAATTAATAAATTTAAAACAGTGAAGAAGAATAGTAGAATCCGCCATTCAGAGAGAAAATTCATAGGCTGTAAAATTTTCAATAGGGTTTGAACCAGCTTTGGAGTTATAGGAAAAAACTATCGGTTTAATACCGTTATCATTTTAGAGAACAAATTTAGGTGGTACCGCGAGATAAGTTCGCCCTAATCAAATTAGGGCGGGCTTTTTTTATATATAGAAATTTAAGAATTAAAATAAATAACAATATAGGAGGAAGCAAAGATGAAAATGTCTAATATGTTAATATCAACATTAAGAGAGGTTCCAGCAGAAGCTGAAATAGATAGTCATAAACTGATGTTAAGAGCTGGAATGATAAGAAAAATGGCATCAGGTATATACAATTATATGCCATTAGGATTAAAGGTTTTAAAAAATGTAGAGAATATAATAAGAGAGGAAATGAATAATGCAGGAGCACAAGAATTCTTAGCTTCAGCAGTACTGCCAGCAGAACTATGGCAAGAGTCTGGAAGATGGGATGTTTATGGAGATGAATTATTTAGATTAAAAGATAGAAATAATAGAGATTTTTGTCTTGGACCAACTCATGAAGAAGTATTTACTGATATTGCAAGAAATGAAATTAAATCATATAAACAATTGCCAATAAATCTTTATCAAATACAAACAAAGTATAGAGATGAAAGAAGACCTAGATTCGGAGTAATGAGATCAAGAGAATTTATAATGAAAGATGCTTATAGTTTCGATAAAAATCAAGAAGGTTTGGATATTTCTTATAATAAGATGAGAGAAGCATATATTAAAATATTTAATAGATGTGGTATAGAGGCAAAACCTGTTGAAGCAGATTCAGGAGCTATAGGAGGATCTAATTCAGCAGAATTTATGGTTAAGTCAGAAGTTGGAGAAGATGATGTAGTATTCTGCACAGCATGTGATTATGCAGCTAATATAGAAAAGGCTTATTCAACAGCCGAAAAATCAGAAGTTGAAGAATTAAAGCCTCTAAATAAAGTAGAAACACCAAATGTAAAAACAATTGAAGAATTAGTAAAATTCTTTAATACAACAGAAAAAAGATTTGCTAAAACTTTAATATATAATGCTGATGATAAAATAGTAGCAGCAATGGTTAGAGGCGATAGAGAAGTTAATGAAGTTAAGGTTTCAAATGCTTTAGGTGGAGTAGTAAACTTAAATATGGCAACACCAGAAGAGGTATTTAAGGCAACTAATGCACAAGTTGGATTTGCTGGTCCTATAAATATAAAAGTAGATGTTTTATTAGTTGATGAAGAAGTTGCTAATATGTACAATTTTATTGTTGGAGCTAATGAAACTGGATATCATATTGAAAATGTAAATTATAACAGAGATTTTGAAGGTATAGTTGGAGATTATAGAAATATAACTGAAGGTGAAAAGTGCCCAGTTTGTGGTGGTAAAGTAACTATATCAAGAGGAACTGAAGTTGGTCATATATTTAAACTAGGAACAAAGTATTCAGAAGCTATGAATGCCAATTTTATAGATGAAAATGGTAAGGAAAAGCCATTTATAATGGGTTGTTATGGTATTGGTGTAACAAGAACAATGGCCTCAATAATAGAACAACATAACGATGAAAATGGAATAGTTTGGCCTTTATCTGTAGCACCATATCATGTTAATATTATCCCTGTGAATATTAAAGATGAAGAACAAATGAAGATTGCTAACAAGATATATGAAGAGTTAAAAATGATAGGTGTTGAAGCGATACTAGATGATAGAAATGAAAGAGCAGGAGTTAAATTTAAGGATTCAGACCTTATGGGAATACCAATGAGGATAACAGTTGGTAAGAAAATTGTTGATGGAGAAGTAGAATTTAAACTTAGAATATCAGAAATGGAAAATATAAAGATAGAAGAAGCTATAGAGAAAGTTAGAGAAGAGTTTAAGAAAAATAAATTATCTGTAAGATAGGAGGTAATTAAATGAGAGTTTATAATAGCTTAACTAGAAAAAAAGAAGAGTTTGTACCGCTAACCCCAGGTGAAGTTAATATGTATGTATGTGGGCCTACTGTTTATAATTATTTTCACATAGGTAATGGAAGAACTTTTATTATATTTGATACTATAAGAAGATATTTAGAGTATAGAGGATATAAAGTTAAATTCGTTCAAAACTTTACAGATATAGATGATAAAATGATAAATAAAGCAAATGAAGAAAAAACTACAGTTTTAAATATTGGAAATAGATATATAGATGAATATTATAAGGATGCAGATGGTTTAAATATTAAAAGAGCATCAATAAATCCAAGAGCTACTGAATATATAAATGATATAATTGAATTTGTTGAGGGATTAATAGAAAAAGGATATGCTTATGAAGTAGAGGGAGATGTTTATTTTAGAACTAAAAAGTTTGATAGTTATGGAAAGCTTATAAAGCAAAGCTTAGAAGACCTTCAATCAGGAGCTAGAATAAGTATTGATGAAAGAAAAGAAGATCCTATGGATTTTGCTGTATGGAAGTCACAGAAACCTGGAGAGCCAGCTTGGGAAAGCCCATGGGGATTAGGAAGACCTGGATGGCACATAGAATGCTCTTGTATGGCTAAAAAAATATTAGGAGATACAATAGATATACATGCAGGTGGAATGGATTTAGCATTTCCACATCATGAAAATGAAATAGCTCAAAGTGAAGCTTTGACAGGAAAGCCTTTTGCAAATTACTGGATGCATTCAGCATATTTAAATGTTAATAATCAAAAGATGTCAAAATCATTAAATAACTTCTTAACGGCTAGAGATGCACTTGAAAAATATGATTCAGATATAATAAGATTTTTAATGTTATCTGCTCATTATAGAGTTCAATTAAATTATAGTGATGATTTATTAGAGTCAGCTAAATCTTCGGTTGAAAGATTATATAACGCAGTTTCTAATTTAGAGAGCTTAATAAGTGAAGTTAAAAAAGAAGATATGGATAATAAAGAAAAAGATTATTTAGAGTCTTTAAATGTTTATAGACAAAAATATATAGAAAAAATGGATGACGACTTTAATACAGCAGATGCTATTACGGCTATATTTGACCTTATAAGGGATATAAATACTAATATATCAATAGAGTCATCAAAGGAACTTTGTGAAGCTGCTCTAAGTTTAATAAGGGAACTTGGAGAACCTTTAGGAATTCTTCAGAAATCAACAAAAGGAAGTTTAGAAGAAGAAATAGAAGATTTAATAGAGCAAAGACAGCAAGCAAGAAAAAATAGAGATTTCGCATTAGCCGATAAAATTAGAGATGATTTGAAGGCTAGAAATATAATTTTAGAAGATACTCCACAAGGAGTAAGATGGAAAAAAATAAATTAGTCTAGAGGGCTGCAATTTTGCAGCCTTTCTTTAAAGGAGAGAAACGTATGTTAGAGGATTTAAGAGTCAGGGAATTTAATAGAGAAGAGGCTAGGAGATTAAATCCTTTGCAATTAGCTTTAATAGGAGATGGAGTGTATGAAATATATATAAGAAATTATATATTATCCAATAATACAGATCTATCTGCACACAAAATTCATGTAAAGGCAATAGGATATGTTAAAGCTAAGAGCCAGTCTAATATAATGCATAATATAGAAGATATATTAACAGAAGACGAATTATATATTTATAAAAGAGGTCGAAATGCAAAGTCAGCTACTATTCCTAAAAATGCAGATGTGATAGACTATAGAAATGCTACTGGATTTGAAGCCTTAGTTGGATATTTATATTTGACTGGAAATAAGGAAAGATTAAATATTATATTAGAAAAATCTACAGAAACATACTTAACATAATTAAGGAAAAGTATATAATAGAGATAAGGAGTGATTTAATGTGACTAAAGGAAATAGAGAAGCTAGAATGAAGGCTAGAATGGAAAGACAAATGTTTGAAAATGCTTCAGCACAAGGAAAAAGACAATTTACTAGAGAAAATAAAAATGCAAGAGATAATTACTCAAAGGAAAGTGTTGTTACTCAAAATGAAGAAGAGACTAGAGAAGATTTAATTATAGGCAGAAATGCTGTAATAGAAGTTTTAAAAAGTGATAGAACAATAGAATGTATATATATAGCTAATGGAAATATGGAAGGCTCTATAAAAGTTATAATAAATATGGCAAGAGAAAAAGGGTTAGTACTAAAGGAAGTAGATAGAAAAAAGCTAGATGGTATGAGTAATGGTACAAATCATCAAGGTGTAATAGCTTTAGTTACTCCATTTAAGTATTGTCAGATTGCAGATATGTTAAAGGATGCGAGAGAGAAGAAACAGGATCCATTTATAGTGATTCTCGATGAGATAGAAGATCCTCACAACTTAGGTTCCATAATTAGAACAGCAGAATTATGTGGAGTTCATGGAATAATTATACCTAAAAGAAGGAATGTTGGAATAACATCAACTGTATACAAATGTTCAGTTGGAGCCATAGAACATATGAAAATTGCAAAAGTAACAAATATAAATGCAGCTATAGACGAATTAAAAGAAAGTGGAATATGGGTTTATGGAGCAGATATAGCAGGAGAAGAATATAGCTATGAAGTGAATTTTAATGGACCGTGTGCAGTGGTTATAGGAAGTGAAGGAAGGGGAATATCCAAATTAACTCTTAAAAAGTGTGATAAATTAATTAAAATACCTATGATAGGTAAAATTAACTCTTTAAATGCTTCAGTTGCAGGTGGTATAATGATGTATGAAATACTAAAGGGAAGATTACTAAAAAAGCAAAGTTAAGACTGAAGAGGTAGCATGTGAAAATTATATTTGTTGATGGATATAACGTTATAAATAGCTGGCCCAATCTAAAAGTACAAAAAGATTACAGTTTTGATGGAGCTAGAAAAAGTCTAATAGATAGTTTACATAATTATTCAGTCTATGAGGGTTGTAAGATAATCGTAGTATTTGATGCACATAAGGTTAAGAGAAGTATTGAAAAGAAAGAAAATATAAATAAAAATATTAGTATAGTGTTCACAAAAGATGGTGAGACAGCAGATTCTTATATAGAGAGAGAAGTCCATATTTTAGGTAGGCGATTTGAGGTGAACGTAGTTACATCGGATTGGCTTGAACAACAAACTATCTTTCAAAGAGGCGCTATTAGGATATCTGCATTGGAATTTTATAATGAAGTTATTGAAACAGAAAATAGGATAAAAAATAAAGCAATAAAAAATATGTATTCATCTAAAAATCATTTGGGGGATAATGTGGATGAAGATATATTGAAAAAATTAGAAGAAATAAGAAGAAGCAAGTAAAATTTTGACTAAATATATACTATAATACTATAGGGCTTAAAGGGGTGATATATAGTGGAGAATACAAAAAAAGAAAAAGGTTTATTCGTAGAATTTCTAAATAAAGTAGATGAGGAAGTAGTTGATGAAGCAAAAAAAGGTAATATAAGAGCTCAAGAATATTTAATTTCTAAATATGAAAACTTTGTAAAAGCAAAAGCTAAGTCATATTTCCTTATTGGAGCAGATAAAGAAGATATCTATCAGGAAGGAATGATAGGTCTATATAAAGCTATTAGAGACTTTAAATCTGATAAATTAACAAGTTTTAAAGCATTTGCAGAACTATGTATAACTAGACAAATAATAACTGCAATAAAAACAGCAACCAGACAAAAACATATCCCTTTAAACACATATATATCCTTAAACAAGCCTATTTATGAAGAAGAATCAGATAGAACATTAATAGATGTTTTATCTGAATTAAAGATAACAAATCCTGAGGAGCTTATAATTGGAAAGGAACAATTAAAGCATATAGAAGGAGAGATGGCTAAGGTATTATCAGAACTTGAGTTAGAGGTGCTTCAGTCATATTTAGATGGCAAGTCTTATCAAGAAATAGCATGTGATTTAGATAGGCAGGCTAAGTCTATAGATAATGCACTACAAAGAGTGAAGCGAAAGCTTGAAAAATGTCTGGATACCGAAAAATAAGTCGTTAAATTTTTATTGACAAATTTTTTGAACAATAGTAAACTTTATAATTGGTATATTAAACTATAAACCATATTAAAATGGAAATGCTCACGTAGCTCAGTAGGCAGAGCGTCGCCTTGGTAAGGCGGAGGTCGTCGGTTCAATCCCGATCGTGAGCTCCAATATAGTTGAACGCTCACCAAGAGTGATTATTGTGATTGTAAATTGCTTTAACCTTTGCAGTGAGCTAAATATATTACCAAAAAAGCTAGAAAACGCTAGGCAAAGTTTATTACAAAGATTAAAGGAGGATTTTACAATGGCAAAGCAAAAATTCGAAAGAAGCAAACCACACGTAAATATTGGAACAATCGGTCACGTTGACCACGGTAAGACAACTTTAACTGCTGCAATCACAACAGTTTTAGCAAACAAGGGATTAGCAGAATCATTCAAATATGATGAAATCGATAAGGCTCCAGAAGAAAAAGAAAGAGGAATCACAATTAACACAGCTCACGTAGAGTACCAAACAGAAAACAGACACTATGCACACGTTGACTGTCCAGGACATGCTGACTATGTTAAGAACATGATCACAGGAGCTGCTCAAATGGAT
>NZ_LBMX01000008.1:0-15353 GCF_001010885.1 Clostridium sp. C8
CAGGAGACCACATTGACATGAACGTTGAATTAATCACTCAAGTAGCAATGGATGAAGGATTAAGATTCGCTATCAGAGAAGGCGGAAGAACTGTAGGTTCTGGAGTTGTTACTAGTATAATAGAATAATATATACTAAGTAATATATATTATTAATATATATAGGACTGGGTTTCATTACCTAGTCCTTTACAAAGGCTTATATATTGACATAATACATGTTTTATGATAATGTGTTTAGGTAATTAACGAATTAATTAACATAAGTAATAAGGTTTTATATTATTTACGGTAAACTGGAGGTGCAGACTGTGAGAGTAAAGATAACTTTAGCATGCACAGAGTGTAAGCAAAGAAATTACAATTCAATGAAAAATAAGAAAAACAACCCAGACAGATTAGAAATGCATAAATACTGCAAGTTCTGTAAAAAACATACACTTCATAAAGAAACTAAGTAATTAGCTGATATAGTGATGACATATACTCACAAAGATTAAGGATGTGAAGTAATGGCTGTTAAGGAAAATGTAAATTTAACTAAAAGTTCACCTAACAGAGGTGGCATATTAAAGTTTTTTAGAGAGGTTAAGGCAGAAGTTAAAAGAATAACTTGGCCTTCTAAAAATGACACTAAAAAAGCGTTAATTGCAGTTGGCGTAGTCGTACTAATATATATAATATTAGTAGGCGGGTTAGATTATATTTTTCAAAACCTCTTTGAATTCATTTTAAAATTTAAGTAAGGAGGTTTAGGTGTTAGTCGCCTATAAGAAAATATGAGCGAAAGAGCAAGATGGTATGTTGTACACACATACTCAGGCTACGAAAACAAGGTTAAAGCAAATCTTGAAAAAACCATTGAAAATAGAAATCTTCAAAACTTACTTCAAGACATCCAAGTGCCTATGGAAGAAGTTGTAGAAGAAAAAGATGGGAAACAAAAGATTTCTCTTAAGAAAAAGTTCCCTGGATATGTGTTAGTAAAAATGCTAATGACAGATGAGTCATGGTATGTGGTTAGAAATACTAGGGGTGTAACAGGTTTTGTTGGCCCAGCTTCTAAACCAGTTCCACTTACTGATGAAGAGGTTGAATCTATGGGAGTTCAAGAAAGTCCTGTAGAAATTGATTTAGAAGTAGGGGAAAGCGTAAGAGTTATCTCTGGACCATTAAGAGAGTTTATAGCAATAATTCAAGAGATAAACTTAGAGAAACGCAAAATAAAAGCATTAATTGATATGTTTGGCAGAGAAACTCTAGCCGAATTAGAATTTACACAAGTTGAAAAATTAGTTTAATATAAGCTAATGTTTTAATAAAGTGGGAGGACTAAGGTCCGTATTACCACAGTATAGGAGGAATAATACATGGCTAAGAAAGTAACAGGAATGATTAAACTTCAACTTCCTGCAGGTAAGGCAACACCAGCACCACCAGTAGGACCAGCATTAGGTCAACACGGTGTTAACATTATGGGATTCTGTAAGGAGTTCAATGCAAAAACTGCTAATCAAGCTGGATTAATAATACCAGTTGTTATAACAGTTTACCAAGATAGATCTTTTAGTTTTATACTAAAAACTCCACCGGCAGCAGTTCTTATAAAGAAGGAATTAGGAATCGAAAGTGGTTCAGGAGTTCCAAACAGAACTAAGGTTGGAAAATTAACAAAAGAACAAGTAAGAAAGATTGCTGAATTAAAGATGCCTGACTTAAATGCGGCTACTATCGAAACTGCTATGAGCATGATCGAAGGTACTGCAAGAAGTATGGGAGTAACTATTGAAGAGTAATTCGTAATAAAGTGGGAGGTAAAAACCGCTAATACCACAAAGGAGGCAAATTATGGGAAAGAATTATATTGAAAGTGCAAAATTAATTGATAAGAGTGCGTTATACACTCCAGTAGAAGCTTTAGATTTAGCAATAAAAACTGCTAAAGCAAAATTTGATGAAACTATAGAGTTACATGTTAGATTAGGGGTTGACCCAAGACATGCAGATCAACAAGTAAGAGGAGCTGTTGTTCTTCCAAATGGAACAGGTAGAACTGTAAGAGTTTTAGTGTTCGCAAAGGGAGATAAGGCTAAAGAAGCTCAAGAAGCTGGAGCAGACTTCGTAGGAGCAGAAGAATTAGTTCAAAAGATTCAAAGCGAAAACTGGTTTGAATATGATGTAGTAGTAGCTACACCAGATATGATGGGTGTTGTTGGTAGAATTGGTAGAGTTTTAGGACCTAAAGGATTAATGCCAAACCCAAAATCAGGAACAGTTACATTTGATGTTGCAAAAGCAATTGCTGAAATAAAAGCTGGTAAAGTTGAATATAGAGTAGATAAAACTGCTATAGTTCACTGCCCAATTGGAAAGAAATCATTTGGAGTAGAAAAACTACAAGAAAACTTCCATGCTTTAATGGATGCTTTAGTAAAAGCTAAGCCAGCAGCTGCTAAGGGACAATACGTTAAATCAGTATCTGTTTCAAGCACTATGGGTCCTGGAGCAAAGGTTAACCCAACAAAAGTTTTAGATTAGTATTGACATACAAAAAAATATGTAATACAATGTTACATGTTGTTAAAGAAAATACTGATTCCAAAGACAGTAGGTGCCGAAAGGTTTAAAATAATTGCCTACCGAGGAACACCAAGGTAAGTAATTATTTGGTCTTCCTATGTCTATGGGAAGGCCTTTCTTAATATAAATTTGCAGTTAAAAACTGTGAGGAGGTGGACACACAGTAATGAACAAGAATAGACAAATTAAAGAAGCTAAAGTTGCTGAGATTAAAGAAAAATTAGAAAAGTCTCAATCTATCGTTTTAGCAGACTATCAAGGTTTAACAGTTGAAGAAGATACAACTTTAAGAAAAACTTTAAGAGAAGCTGGTGTTGAATATAAGGTTTATAAAAATAACCTTGTAGCATTAGCTGCTAAAGAATTAGGAGTAGAAGGTCTTGATGCATATTTAGAAGGACCAGTTTCTATAGCATTTGGATATGAAGATGCTACTGCTCCAGCAAGAGTGTTACACACATTTGCTAAAGATCACAAGAAATTAGAATTAAAAGCTGGTATGGTAGAAGGAACTTTATATAATAAAGCTGAAATAGAACAAATTGCTACAATACCATCAAAAGAAGTTCTTATCGCAAAACTTCTTGGAAGCTTCAAGGCTCCATTATCAAATGTTGCATATTTATTAAATGCAATTAAAGAAAAAAAAGAATCAGAATCAGCTGAATAATAACTGATAAAAATTTGGAGGTGCAATTAAAATGACAAGAGAAGATATAATTCAAGCTATAAAAGAAATGACTGTTTTAGAATTAAACGAGCTAGTTAAAGCTTGTGAAGAAGAATTTGGTGTAAGTGCCGCTGCTCCAGTAGCAGTAGCAGGAGCTGTTGCAGGTGCTGCAGCTGCAGAAGAAAAGACTGAGTTTGATGTAGTTCTAGCTAGCGCTGGATCACAAAAAATCAAAGTTATCAAAGTAGTTAGAGAATTAACTGGATTAGGATTAAAAGAAGCTAAGGAAATAGTTGATGGAGCTCCTAAGACATTAAAAGAAGGCGTATCAAAGGAAGAAGCAGAAGATATGAAAGCTAAATTAGCTGAAGTTGGAGCTGAAGTAGAAGTTAAGTAATTAACTTTTAAATTGAAAAGGTGCTGTTAAAGGCACCTTTTTAATTGCCTAAATGAAACTATATAAAATATCAAAGTCCTGGGATACTTTATATAGTTTTATATAAAAAACACTTGAAAAATGGTAAATGCATAGATTAACATAAGTTATGTAATAAAATAATTGACATTAAAAGAATATTATGATAGTATCATTAAATGTACTATTCAATATGGGTAGGTATATACTCATATGAAAAAAATGTATAATCGAACAAAAGATGGTTATACTAATAAGTGATGCTGTCCGAAAGCATAAGTCCTTAGGGAAAGTGTGCTTTTGGTTATTTTAGTTTTATACAAGGGGTGAAAATTCATGGTACATCCTGTCCAAGTCGGAAAAAGAACTAGAATGAGTTTTGGTAAAGTTAAAGATGTAACTGAAATGCCAAATCTTATTGAGGTACAATTAGATTCATATCAGTGGTTTTTAGATGAAGGTCTTCATGAAGTTTTTGAAGACATTAATCCAATCACAAACTTTACTGGAAATCTTGTTCTTGAGTTTGTTGATTACAAGCTTGATATGGATAATATTAAGTATTCAGTGGAGGAGTGTAAAGAGAGAGATTCAACTTATGCTGCACCACTAAAAGTTTCTGTAAGATTACAAAATAATGAAACTGGAGAAATTAAAGAACAAGAAGTATTTATGGGTGACTTCCCGTTAATGACTGAACAAGGTACTTTCATCATAAATGGTGCTGAAAGAGTTATTGTAAGTCAATTAGTAAGGTCGCCAGGTGTTTATTACAATTTTAATGTTGATAAAACTGGTAAAAAGTTATATTCATCAACAGTTATTCCAAATAGGGGAGCATGGTTAGAGTATGAGACTGACTCTAATGATATTATCTATGTAAGAATAGATAAAACAAGAAAACTTCCAATATCGATTTTAGCAAGAGCTATGGGATTCGGAAGTGATCAAGAGCTTTTAGACTATTTTGGAGAAGACGAAAGATTTAAAGCTACAATAGAAAAAGATAATACTAAAACTAAAGAAGAAGCTTTACTAGAGATATATAAAAGATTAAGACCAGGTGAACCACCAACGGTTGATAGTGCTATATCTCTTATAGATTCACTATTTTTTGATGCTAAAAGATATGATTTATCAAGAGTTGGTAGATATAAGTTTAACAAAAAATTAGCATTAAATTTAAGATTAATCAATCAAATAGCTGCTACTGACATAGTTAATCCTCAAACAGGAGAAATTATGATAGAGCAAGGTAAAAAAATTAGTAGATCGTTAGCAGAAGAAATTCAAAATGTTGGTATTAACTCAGTTGATATATTAGTTGAAGATAGAGTGGTTAGAGTAATTGGTAACCATTTTGTTGACATTAAAAAATTTATATCATTTGATATAGAAGATTTAAATATCAGAGAATTTGTTCACTATCCAACACTAAAAGAAATATTAGACAATTATGATGATGAAGAGACTATAAAAGAAGAAATTAAGAAAAACTTAAATAGACTTATTCCTAAACATATAATAAAAGATGATATATTTGCAACAATAAGCTATGAATTAGGATTACCATATACTATAGGTTATGTTGATGATATAGATCATTTAGGAAATAGAAGATTAAGGTCTGTGGGTGAATTGTTACAAAATCAATTTAGAATCGGTTTATCAAGAATGGAAAGAGTAGTTAAAGAAAGAATGACTATTCAAGACCAAGAAGCTATAACACCTCAAATGTTAATTAACATAAGACCTGTTGCAGCTGCAATTAAAGAATTCTTCGGTAGTTCTCAATTATCACAATTCATGGATCAAACAAATCCTTTATCAGAATTAACTCATAAGAGAAGATTATCTGCTTTAGGACCAGGAGGTCTTTCAAGAGAAAGAGCTGGTTTTGAAGTTAGAGACGTTCACCATTCACACTATGGTAGAATGTGTCCTATAGAAACTCCAGAAGGACCAAATATAGGGCTTATAAACTCGTTAGCAACATATGCTAAGGTTAATGAATATGGATTTATAGAAACTCCATATAGAGTTGTTGATAAAGAAAAAGGTATAGTAACAGATGAAATTAGATATTTTACAGCAGATGAAGAAGATCAATATCTAGTAGCACAAGCTAAAGAACCTATCGGAGAAGATAGAAAGTTTGTTGATAGTAGAGTAACTGTTAGAATCTTAAATGAAATTCTAGTTGTAAATGCAGAAGAAGTTGATTTAATTGATGTATCACCAAGACAAATAGTATCAGTGGCAACAGCTATGATACCTTTCCTTGAAAATGATGATGCCTCAAGAGCACTTATGGGATCAAACATGCAACGTCAAGCTGTTCCATTATTAAAACCTCAAGCTCCAGTAGTTGGTACTGGAATAGAATTTAAAGCAGCTGTAGACTCTGGGGTTCTTCCAAAGGCTAGAAATGCGGGTAAGGTAGTTTACGTAAGTTCTAGTGAAATAAGAATTAAGAGAGATGTAGATGGTGGAGTAGATACTTATAAACTTCTTAAGTTTAAAAGAAGTAACCAAGGTACATGTATAAACCAAAGACCTTTAGTAGATAAAGGTGAAATAGTGTTTAAAAATCAAGTTTTAGCTGATGGACCATCAACTGATTTAGGAGAAATAGCATTAGGTAAAAACATCAGAATGGGATTCATAACTTGGGAAGGTTATAACTATGAAGATGCTATGCTTATTTCAGAGGAGTTAGTTAGAGAAGATGTATTTACTTCAATCCATATAGAAGAATATGAATGTGAAGCTAGAGATACAAAATTAGGACCAGAAGAAATAACTAGAGATATTCCTAATGTAAGCGAAGATGCATTAAAAGATATAGATGATAGAGGAATTATAAGAATTGGTGCTGAAGTTAGATCAGGAGACATTCTTGTTGGAAAAGTAACACCAAAGGGAGAAACTGAATTAACTGCAGAAGAAAGATTATTAAGAGCTATATTTGGAGAAAAGGCTAGAGAAGTAAGAGATACTTCACTAAGAGTTCCTCATGGAGAGGCTGGAATTATAGTCGATGTTAAAGTATTTACTAGAGAAAACGGAGACGAATTAAATCCAGGAGTAAATGAACTAGTTAGATGCTATATAGCTCAAAAAAGAAAAATATCTGTTGGGGATAAGATGGCAGGACGTCATGGTAACAAAGGGGTTATCTCAAGAGTGTTACCAGAAGAAGATATGCCATTCTTACCAGATGGTAGACCACTACAAATATGTTTAAATCCATTAGGGGTTCCATCACGTATGAATATAGGTCAGGTATTAGAAGTTCACTTAGGATGGGCAGCAAGTCAATTAGGATGGCACATAGCTACTCCTGTATTTGATGGAGCTACAGAAAAAGATATAGAAGAATGCTTAGCAAAAGCAGGATATAACGCAAATGGTAAAACTGTTTTATATGATGGTAGAACAGGAGAAGCTTTTGATAATGAAGTAACTGTTGGTATAATGTATATATTAAAACTAGCTCACTTAGTTGATGATAAGATACATGCTAGATCTACAGGACCATATTCACTAGTAACTCAACAACCTCTTGGTGGTAAAGCACAATTTGGTGGCCAAAGATTTGGAGAAATGGAAGTTTGGGCTTTAGAAGCATATGGAGCAGCTCATACACTACAAGAAATATTAACTGTTAAATCAGATGATGTTGTAGGTAGAGTTAAAACTTATGAGGCTATTGTTAAAGGTGAAAACATACCGGAACCTGGAGTTCCAGAATCATTTAAGGTTCTAATTAAAGAACTTCAAGCTTTATGTTTAGATGTAAAAGTATTAAATGATGAGAATCAAGAAGTTAAGCTTAAAGAGTTTGCAGAAGAAGATATGGAAGATTTAGAAGTTAACATTGAAGGAACAGAAGATGTTATTTCTGATGATGTAAATGTAGATGATAGTTATACAATATCAGAGGAAGAAGTTGAAGAAGAGGTTGAGTTTGATAACTTTTCATTAGACGGATTCCATGAAGAAGATCTAGAACTTGATGATTTTGTAAATGATGAACACTAAATTTGAAGGGAGGATATACCCTTGTTTGAATTGAATAATTTTGATGCTATACAAATAGGTTTAGCTTCACCTGATCAAATAAGAGAATGGTCAAGAGGAGAAGTTAAAAAACCAGAAACTATAAATTATAGAACATTAAAACCAGAAAGAGACGGTCTATTTTGTGAAAGAATATTTGGACCTATAAAAGACTGGGAATGCCATTGTGGTAAATATAAAAGAGTTAGATATAAGGGCATAGTTTGTGACAGATGTGGAGTTGAAGTAACTAAGGCAAAGGTAAGAAGAGAAAGAATGGGGCATATTGAACTTGCTGCCCCAGTTTCTCACATTTGGTACTTTAAGGGTATTCCATCAAGAATGGGATTACTTTTAGACATGTCACCAAGAGCTTTAGAAAAAATACTATATTTTGCTTCATATGTAGTAATAGATCCTAAAGAAACAACGCTATTAAAGAAACAGTTGTTAAATGAAAAAGAATATAGAGAAGCTGTTGATAAGTATGGTGAAGAAAGCTTTGTAGCTGGAATGGGAGCAGAAGCTGTTCAAGGATTACTTAAAGAAATTGACTTAGAAGGTCAATCAAGAGATCTTAAAGAAGAATTAAAAACAAGTACTGGTCAAAAAAGAGTTAGAATAATAAGAAGATTAGAAGTGGTTGAATCTTTTAGAAAATCAGGAAATGATCCAAGATGGATGGTTATAAATGTCATTCCTGTTATTCCTCCGGATTTAAGACCGATGGTTCAATTAGATGGTGGAAGATTTGCAACTTCAGATTTAAATGATCTATACAGAAGAGTTATTAACAGAAATAACAGATTAAAGAAATTATTAGACTTAGGTGCTCCGGATATCATTGTTAGAAATGAAAAAAGAATGCTTCAAGAAGCGGTGGATGCACTTATAGATAATGGTAGAAGAGGTAGACCTGTAACAGGACCTGGAAACAGACCACTTAAATCATTATCAGATATGTTAAAAGGTAAGCAAGGTAGATTTAGACAAAACTTACTTGGTAAGAGAGTTGACTACTCTGGTAGATCAGTTATAGTTGTTGGCCCAGAGTTAAAAATGTACCAATGTGGACTTCCAAAAGAAATGGCTTTAGAATTATTTAAACCATTTGTAATGAAGAAATTAGTTGAAGATGGAGTAGCACATAATATAAAGAGTGCGAAAAGAATGGTTGAAAGAGTAAATAATCAAGTATGGGATGTACTTGAAGAAGTTATTACTGATCATCCAGTTTTATTAAACCGTGCCCCTACTCTACATAGACTTGGAATTCAAGCGTTCCAACCAATTTTAGTAGAAGGTAGAGCAATAAAACTACATCCACTTGTATGTACAGCATATAATGCTGACTTCGATGGAGACCAAATGGCTGTTCACGTTCCATTATCAGTTGAAGCACAAGCTGAAGCAAGATTCTTAATGCTTGCAGCAGGAAATATTATGAAACCTTCAGACGGTAAGCCAGTTTGCGTACCTACACAAGATATGGTACTAGGATCATATTATCTAACTATGGATAAAGATGGTGCTAAAGGTGAAGGAAAAGTATTCTCTTCGAAAGATGAAGCTATTATGGCTTATGAAGTAGGAGAAATAGATATTCATGCAGCAATACAAGTAAGAATGTTTAAAGAAATAGCTGGAGAAAAGAAGTCAGGTATAATAAAGACTACAGTTGGGAAAATAATCTTTAATGAGTCAATTCCTCAAAATTTAGGATTTGTAAATAGAGATTTAAAAGAAGAAGAATTTAATTTAGAAGTAGATTTCTTAATAACTAAAAAGTCTTTAGGAAAAATTATAGATAGATGTTATACAGTACATGGTCCAACTAACACATCAATAATGCTTGATAAGATCAAAGCTTTAGGTTATCATTATTCATCAATAGGAGCTATAACAGTAGCTGCATCTGATATGATAGTACCAGATGCAAAGTATGTATTACTTAAAGAAGCTGATGAAACAGTTGATAAGATAGAGAAGATGTATAAAAGAGGATTCATATCAGAAGAAGAAAGATATGAAAGAGTTATTGAGAAATGGACTAAAACAACAGAAGATGTTGCCGATGCACTTATGGAAAGTTTGGATAAATTCAATCCAATATTCATGATGGCAGACTCAGGAGCCAGAGGATCTAAATCTCAAATTAAGCAATTAGCTGGTATGAGAGGGCTTATGGCGAGTCCAACTGGTAAGATTATAGAATTACCTATTAGAGCATCATTTAGAGAAGGACTTGAAGTTTTAGAATATTTCATATCTACTCATGGAGCTAGAAAAGGTAATGCAGATACAGCTCTTAAAACTGCAGACTCTGGATATTTAACAAGAAGACTTGTTGACGTATCACAAGACGTTATTGTAAGAGAAATTGATTGTGGAACAACAGAAGGTATATATGTTTCAGAAATAAAAGAAGGAAATGAAGCTATCGAAGGATTAGCTGAAAGACTTTATGGTAGATACACAGCAGAGCCTATAATTAATCCAACAACAGGAGAGGTTATGGTAGAAGCTGATCAATATATGGAACTAGATGTTGCAGAAAAAGTTGCAGCTTCAGGAGTTAAGAAAGTTAAAATTAGATCTGTATTTACATGTAAGTGTAAGGTAGGAGTATGTTCTAAATGCTATGGAATGAACATGGCAACAGCTCAAAAGATAAATATAGGTGAAGCTGTTGGTATTATAGCAGCACAATCAATTGGAGAACCAGGAACTCAACTTACAATGAGAACATTCCATACAGGGGGAGTTGTTGGAGCCGATATTACACAAGGTCTTCCTAGAGTTGAAGAGTTATTTGAAGCTAGAAAACCTAAAGGTTTAGCTATAGTAAGTGAAATAACAGGTACAGTTAGAATTGAAGAAACTAAAAAGAAGAGAACTGTGTTTGTAGTGTCAAACGATGGAGAAGAACGTAGCTATGAAATACCATTTGGTTCAAGATTAAAGGTATCAAATGATGAGTTTATTGAAGCAGGAGATGAAATCACTGAAGGTTCAGTAAATCCTCATGATATAGCAGCAATTAAAGGTATTGATGGAGCTAGAAAATATCTATTATCTGAAGTTCAAAAAGTTTATAGACTTCAAGGTGTTGATATAAATGATAAACATTTAGAAGTTGTAGTTAGACAAATGACTAGAAAGATTAAGGTATTGGATTCAGGAGATACTGATCTATTACCAGGAACTATGATAGATATGTTTGATTTTGCAGAAGAAAATGCAAGAGTGAGAGAATTTGGTGGAGAAGAAGCTAAAGGAGAGCAAGCGTTGTTAGGTATTACCAAAGCTGCTTTAGCAACAGATAGTTTCCTATCAGCAGCATCATTCCAAGAAACCACAAGAGTTCTTACAGAAGCGGCAATTAAAGGAAAGATAGATCCTTTAGTTGGGTTGAAGGAAAATGTAATTATTGGTAAGTTAATACCAGCAGGTACAGGAATGATGAAATATAGAAACGTGAAGCTAGATGTTGACGATGTTTTAGTTGAAAATGAAGCAATAGAATCAATTGAATAATACAATGCAATTTTATTGACATGTGTATGCTTAAATGATAAAATACGAATTGTGTGATTTTAAAGCTACACTACAATATAATTGTCTACATGAATTCATGGAGGCAAAGTCATGAGCTGCGCCTCTATGAACTTTTATATAGGGAGTGATTTCATGATAGATAGAATTGTAGGTAATAAAGTAATTGGTATAAAGCAATGTACTAAGACCATTAAAAATGGAAATGGTTATGTTTTATATGTAGCTAAGGATGCAGACAAAAACTTAACAAAAGATTTAATTGAATTAGCAATTAAAGAAAATGTTAAAATTGTTTTTATAAATACAATGAAAGAATTAGGTAAAATGTGTGAAATAGATGTTAGTGCATCTTCAGTACTAGTTTTAGATTAATTCATTAATAAGCTTTTATCTTAAATATTAGATATATAGATAAAAAAATTTCAGGAGGTGAAAAAATGCCAACTATTAGCCAATTAGTAAGAAAAGGCAGAAAAACTGTTATCAACAAGTCAACAGCACCAGCACTTAACGAGTGTCCACAAAGAAGAGGGGTTTGTACAGTTGTTAAAACAACTACTCCTAAGAAGCCTAACTCAGCTTTAAGAAAAATAGCAAGAGTAAGACTTACAAATGGATTCGAAGTTACTGCATACATTGGTGGTGTAGGACACAACTTACAAGAGCACAGCGTTGTTCTTATAAGAGGTGGTAGAGTTAAGGACCTTCCTGGTGTTAGATACCATATCGTAAGAGGAGCACTAGACTGTGCTGGAGTAGCTAACAGAATGCAAGGAAGATCAAAGTACGGTGCTAAAAAGCCGAAGGCAAAGAAGTAGTTTAAAGTAAACTACAGTAGTGCTTGTCTTCAGCATTTACATAGATTTATAAATTAAGTTTATATAGATGAAGAAGTAAAGCACTTTACGGCAATGTAATAATTGCAGAGTACCAATGAACTTAAATTTATTATGTTAAGGAGGGAAGAAAAGTGCCAAGAAAAGGACATATCGCAAAAAGAGATGTATTACCAGATCCAATGTACAACTCAAAGGTTGTTACAAAGTTAATAAACAATGTAATGGAAGATGGTAAAAAAGGAGTAGCTCAAAAAATATGCTACGACGCGTTTGAAATAATGGCGCAAAAAACAGGCAAAGATGCTTTAGAATTATTTGAAGAAGCTATGAACAATGTAATGCCTTTATTAGAAGTTAAAGCTAGAAGAATAGGTGGTGCTAACTACCAAGTTCCAATAGAAGTTAGACCAGAAAGAAGACAGACTTTAGGTCTAAGATGGCTTCTAGATGCTTCAAGAAAAAGAGGCGAAAAGGTGATGGCTGAAAGATTAGCTGGAGAATTAATGGATGCAGCTAATAATACTGGCGCAGCTGTAAAGAAGAGAGAAGATACTCATAAGATGGCTGAAGCAAACAAAGCATTTGCTCATTACAGATACTAATATACAAAACTGTTTTGGCTTTTGCTAAAACAGTTTTGTCGAATTTAAAATTACTCGTTGAGAGGAGGAAATACAAATGGCTAGAAAATATCCTTTAGAAAAATTCCGTAACTTTGGAATAATGGCTCATATAGATGCAGGAAAAACTACAACTACTGAGCGTATATTATTTTATACAGGAAGAAGTCACAAGATTGGAGAAGTTCATGAAGGAGCAGCTACAATGGACTGGATGGTTCAAGAACAAGAAAGAGGTATAACAATTACTTCTGCTGCAACAACATGTGCTTGGAAGGGTCATGAATTAAATATTATAGATACTCCAGGTCACGTAGATTTCACAGTTGAAGTTGAAAGATCATTAAGAGTACTTGATGGAGCTGTTACAGTTCTAGATGCAAAAAGTGGGGTTGAACCACAAACTGAAACTGTTTGGAGACAGGCAGATAAATACGGTGTTCCAAGAATGATATATGTTAATAAGATGGATGCTACAGGAGCAGATTTCTTTAGATGTATAAACACTGTAAGAGATAGATTAAAAGCTAACGCAGTTCCAATACAAATTCCGGTTGGTTCAGAAGATCAATTTAAGGGAATGGTAGACTTAATAACTAACAAGGCAATTATGTTCTACGATGATTTAGGAAAAGATGTTAGAATAGAAGAAATTCCAGCTGATCTAGCAGATCAAGCAGAAGAATATAGAATGGCTCTACTTGAAGCAGTAGCAGAAACTAATGAAGAATTAATGGAAAAATATCTTGAAGGTGAAGAATTAACAGAAGAAGAAATAATGGTAGGACTAAGAAAAGCTACTATAGCTAATGAAATAGTTCCATGTATTTGTGGATCATCATATAAAAATAAGGGTGTTCAACAAATGATTGATGGAGTTGTTGCGTTCTTACCATCACCTTTAGATATACCAGCTGTTAAAGGAACAACATTAGAAGGTGAAGAAGCTACTAGAGAAGCATCAGATGAAGCACCAATGTCAGCTTTAGCATTTAAAATAGCAACAGATCCATTTGTTGGAAAACTTGCATTTACAAGAATTTATTCAGGTGTTATGCAAAGTGGAACATATGTGTTAAATTCAACAAAGGGTAAAAAAGAAAGAATAGGAAGACTTGTTAAGATGCATGCTAACTCAAGAGAAGAAGTTGAAGCATTAGAAGCAGGTGAATTAGGAGCTGTTATAGGATTAAAGAATACTACAACAGGAGATACTCTTTGTTTAGAAAATGATCCAATAATACTAGAATCTATGGAATTCCCAGAACCAGTTATATCTGTAGCTATAGAGCCAAAGACAAAAGCTGGTCAAGAAAAGATGGGCTTAGCACTAGCTAAGTTAGCTGAAGAAGATCCTACATTCAAGACTCATACTGATCAAGAAACTGGTCAAACAATTATTGCAGGTATGGGAGAACTTCACTTAGAAATTATAGTTGATAGATTAACTAGAGAATTTAAAGTTGAGTGTAATGTTGGAGCACCTCAAGTTGCATATAAGGAAACAATTAGAACAGCTGTTAAAGCAGAAGCTAAATATGCTAAGCAATCTGGTGGTAAGGGACAATACGGTCATTGTGTGATCGAAATGGAACCTACTGAAGGAGAATACGTATTTGAAAATGCTATAGTAGGAGGAGCTGTTCCAAGAGAATATATTCCTGCAATAGATAATGGTATTCAAGAAGCTGCTAAGAGTGGGGTTGTAGCTGGTTATGAAACTATAAACTTTAAGGTTAAATTAGTTCACGGTTCATACCACGAAGTTGACTCATCTGAAATGGCATTTAAAATTGCTGGTTCTATGGCATTTAAGAATGCAATGGCAAAAGCAGATCCAGTTTTACTTGAGCCAATGGAAAAGGTTGAAGTTACAGTACCAGAAGAATACATGGGAGATGTAATGGGAGATCTTAACTCAAGAAGAGGAAGAATTGAAGGAATGGAAGCTATAAACGGAGCTCAAATAATAAGAGCTATGGTTCCACTTTCAGAAATGTTTGGATATGCAACTACTTTAAGATCAAGAACTCAAGGTAGAGGTACTTATTCAATGGTATTCGATCACTTTGAAGAAGTTCCAAAGAGTGTTCAAGAAAAAATTAAAAGTGAAAGAAATTAATTCACTTTAGTTATAAAATTTAGTAATGTTGCTCATAATTTAGTTATGAGTAGCATTACATAATATGAATTTTTATTATTATAAATTATAAGAGTGAAAATTTATATAGACCTAGAAAATTAAAGATAAATTAGATATAATAACTAAGAAGGTTAATATAATTAATTTCCATAAAGGAGGATTTTACAATGGCAAAGCAAAAATTCGAAAGAAGCAAACCACACGTAAACATTGGAACAATCGGTCACGTTGACCACGGTAAGACAACTTTAACTGCTGCAATCACAACAGTTTTAGCAAACAAGGGATTAGCAGAATCATTCAAATATGATGAAATCGATAAGGCTCCAGAAGAAAAGGAAAGAGGAATCACAATTAACACAGCTCACGTAGAGTACCAAACAGAAAACAGACACTATGCACACGTTGACTGTCCAGGACATGCTGACTATGTTAAGAACATGATTACAGGAGCTGCTCAAATGGAT
>NZ_LBMX01000009.1:0-998 GCF_001010885.1 Clostridium sp. C8
TGCAATCTTAACAGTTTTAGCAAACAAGGGATTAGCAGAATCATTCAAATATGATGAAATCGATAAGGCTCCAGAAGAAAAAGAAAGAGGAATCACAATTAACACAGCTCACGTAGAGTACCAAACAGAAAACAGACACTATGCACACGTTGACTGTCCAGGACATGCTGACTATGTTAAGAACATGATCACAGGAGCTGCTCAAATGGATGGAGCAATATTAGTTTGTTCAGCTGCAGATGGTCCAATGCCACAAACAAGAGAACACATCCTACTAGCATCAAGAGTTGGAGTTGACTACATAGTTGTTTTCTTAAACAAAGCAGATATGGTAGATGATGAAGAATTATTAGAATTAGTTGAAATGGAAGTTAGAGAATTATTATCAGAATACAACTTCCCAGGAGATGATATTCCAGTAGTAAAGGGATCAGCTTTAGTAGCATTAGAAAACCCAACAGATGAAAAAGCAATCGCACCAATTCTTGAATTAATGGAAGCAGTAGATAGCTATATACCAACACCAGAAAGAGCAACAGATAAGCCATTCTTAATGCCAGTAGAAGATGTATTCACAATTACTGGTAGAGGAACAGTTGCAACTGGAAGAGTTGAAAGAGGAATTCTTCATGTAGGAGACGAAGTAGAAATCGTTGGATTAGCTGAAGAAAGCAGAAAAGTAGTAGTAACAGGAATAGAAATGTTCAGAAAGTTACTAGATGAAGCACAAGCTGGAGATAACGTAGGAGTTCTTTTAAGAGGAGTTCAAAGAACTGATATTGAAAGAGGTCAAGTTTTAGCAAAAGCAGGATCAGTTAAGCCACACAACAAGTTCGTAGGTCAAGTTTACGTACTTAAAAAAGAAGAAGGTGGAAGACATACACCATTCTTTGATGGATATAGACCACAATTCTATTTCAGAACAACAGACGTTACTGGTTCAATTAAGTTACCAGACGGAATGGAAATGGTTATGCCAGGAGACCACATTGACATGA
>NZ_LBMX01000010.1:0-24309 GCF_001010885.1 Clostridium sp. C8
CAGGAGACCACATTGACATGACTGTTGAATTAATCACTCAAGTAGCAATGGATGAAGGATTAAGATTCGCTATCAGAGAAGGTGGAAGAACTGTAGGTTCTGGAGTTGTTACTAGCATAATAGAATAGTAATAAAAATAATATAAATTAAGTAATATAAATTGAATGTGATCACATTAAGAGAGTAAGGGGACGCCTTTGCTCTCTGTTTTTTTTGTTTAATAATTATTTATTGTAAATGATTAATATATTATAATAAGTTAATAATAATAATGAGGCAAATATTACAAAAAAAAGTTGTTGATAATTTAATAAAAGCAATATAAAATATATTAGCAAAGGAAATAATATTTTCGATATAATAATAAAACATGCTTTAAATTTTATCAAAAAAGGCCAAAAAACTCTTGAAAAGGCTATGTAAACATAGTATAATAAAGAAGTTGTATAGCAAACAGCGATGAGTCAGGAGGTTGCCGGACTTCCGGGTTAATTCTTGATGAGTATGTTAGGATCTAGAATCCAACGACAGGGGTTTTGTAAAACTGTGTGATTAAGTATGAAACACGTGGAGCAGTTTATAGAACATCCGCTGTTGTGCGTTAGAAGTAAAGCGTACATGAAAAGGAGGGAAACCAAGATGTCAAAACAAAAAATAAGAATCAGATTAAAGGCTTTTGATCACAATATATTAGATCAATCAGCTGAAAAAATTGTTGAAACAGCAAAGTCAACAGGAGCTAAAGTTGCAGGACCAGTTCCGCTACCAACTGAAAAAGATGTTGTTACTATATTAAGAGCTGTTCACAAGTACAAAGATTCAAGAGAGCAATTCGAAATCAGAACACACAAAAGATTAATCGATATAGTTAATCCATCACCAAAGACAGTTGATGCATTAATGAGATTAAACTTACCAGCAGGTGTTGATATCGAAATAAAGCTATAGTTAATACTTATTAAATAAACAGTTTGAACGGTTAAGATTGTTAAACAATCCGCTGATACGTTTAGGAGGTGTAAATACATGAAAAAAGCTATATTAGGAAAGAAAATTGGGATGACTCAAATTTTCGATGAAAATGGAAAAGTTGTTCCTGTAACAGTAGTAGAAGCTGGCCCATGTGTTGTTGTTCAAAAGAAAACTATCGAAAAAGATGGTTATGAAGCAATACAAGTAGGTTTTGGAGATGTTAGAGAAAAGTTAGTTAACAAGCCAAAAAAAGGTCACTATGCTAAAGCGGGAGTTTCATTAAAGAGAAAGTTAAGAGAATTAAGATTAGAAGACTGCTCAGCTTATGAAGTTGGTCAAGAAATAAAGGCTGATTTGTTTGAAGTTGGAGAAAAAGTTGATGTATCTGGAGTTTCTAAAGGAAAGGGATTCCAAGGGGTTATCAAGAGATGGAATGCTAACAGAGGACCAATGACTCACGGTTCTAAATTCCACAGAGCAGTAGGTTCTATGGGAGCTTCATCAGATCCATCAAGAACTTTCAAAAACAAGAATATGCCAGGGCATATGGGAGCTGTTAACACAACAGTATTAAACTTAGAAGTAGTTAAGATTATAGCTGAAAAGAACTTAATACTAATCAAGGGTGGTATCCCAGGACCTAATAAAGGTACAGTAGTAATAAGAAATGCAGTTAAAGCTTAATTTCTGTAGAAAGGAGGAAACAGGATGCCTACAGTAGGATTATTTAATCAAGAAGGAAAACAAGTTGGAGATATCCAATTAAACGATAATGTGTTCGGAGTTGAAGTTAACACTGATGCTATGCATCAAGTTGTAGTTGCTTTATTAGCAAACAAGAGACAAGGAACTCAATCAGCTAAGACAAGAGCTGAGGTTAGAGGAGGCGGAATCAAGCCTTGGAGACAAAAGGGAACTGGTAGAGCAAGACAAGGTTCTATTAGAGCACCACAATGGATCAAGGGTGGTATAGTGTTCGCACCAAAGCCAAGAGATTATAGAATGTCAGTACCAAAGAGCATGAGAAGAGTAGCTATGAAGTCTGCTTTAACTAGTAAAGTTCAAGACGGACAAATGGTAGTACTTGAAACATTAGCATTCGAAGCTCCAAAGACTAAGAAAATGGTTGAGGTTTTAAAAGCATTTGATGCTAAGAAAACTTTAATAGTAACTGGAGAAGCTAATGAAGTACTTTACAAATCAGCTAGAAATATTGCTGACGTACAAATTATGCCAGTTAACAACATCAATGTTTATGATTTATTAAAGTTTGAGAAATTAATCATAACTAAGGATGCTGTATCAAAAATCGAGGAGGTGTACGCATAATGACAAGCTACGATATAATAAGAAAGCCTGTTATCACTGAAAAAAGTATGACTGCTATGGCAGACAAAAAGTACACTTTCATAGTTCAAATTAATGCAAACAAAGTTCAAATTAAAAAGGCTGTAGAAGAAATCTTCGGCGTTAAGGTTGAAAAAGTTCAAACAATAAGAACTATGGGAAAAACAAAGAGAATGGGCGTACATGTAGGAAAGAGAGCAGACTTCAAGAAAGCTGTTATCACTTTAACAGAAGACAGCAAGAACATTGAATTCTTTGAAGGAATGCAATAACGCGAATAAAGCGTATTATTGGTATTTAAATACCAGAGAAGCTTAAAGTAAGGAGGGAATTTACATGGCAGTTAAAAAGTTTAGACCAACTACCCCATCAAGAAGAGAAATGACAATGGCTACTTTTGAAGAAGTTACAACAAGTACACCAGAAAAATCACTTGTCGTTTCACTAAGCAAAACTGGTGGTAGAAATGCTCAAGGTAAAATAACTGTTAGACACCACGGTGGTGGAGCTAAGAGAAAATATAGAATAATAGATTTCAAGAGAAATAAGGATGGTGTTCCAGCAAAGGTTGCTACAATAGAATACGATCCAAATAGAACAGCGTACATTGCATTAGTTGTATATGCTGATGGTGATAAGAGATATATAATAGCTCCAGTTGGATTAAAGGTTGGAGATGTTATAGTTTCAGGTCCAGATGCTGATATTAAAGCAGGAAACGCTCTTCCATTAAAGAACATACCAGTAGGTACTTTTGTTCATAATGTAGAATTACAAATCGGTAAAGGTGCTCAAATGGTAAGATCAGCTGGTACTACAGCTCAATTAATGGCTAAAGAAGGAAATTATGCAACGCTAAGATTACCTTCAGGCGAAATGAGATATGTAAGAATAGAATGTAGAGCTACAATCGGAACTGTATCAAATGCTACTAACGATATAATAAATATCGGTAAAGCAGGTAGAAAGAGACATATGGGATGGAGACCTACAGTTAGAGGTTCTGTAATGAACCCTTGCGATCACCCTCACGGTGGTGGAGAAGGTAGATCACCAATTGGTAGACCGAGTCCAGTTACTCCATGGGGTAAACCAGCACTTGGATACAAGACAAGAAAGAATAAGAAGTATTCTGACAGATTCATAATAAAGAGAAGAAACGATAAGTAGCATGAAGAGAATAAAAATTTCTCTTCATGGCTTGTCAGCCTAGAGATTATGAAGGGAGGCAAATTATAGTGAGTAGATCAACAAAAAAAGGACCTTTTGTACATGAAGGACTTTTAAAGAAAATTGAGGAAATGAATGTTAGTGGAGATAAGAAGGTTGTTAAAACTTGGTCAAGAAGTTCAACAATATTCCCACAAATGATCGGTCATACAATTGCTGTTCACGATGGAAGAAAGCATGTTCCAGTTTTCATAAGTGAAGACATGGTAGGACATAAGCTTGGTGAGTTCGCTTTAACAAGAACTTACAGAGGACACGATTATGACGAAAAAGCAGCAAGAAAAAGAAAGTAATCCCGGAAAGGAGGAACATAAATGGAAGCTAGAGCTATAGCTAAATATGTTAGAATGTCTCCAACAAAAGTAGGAGTAGTTCTTGATTTAATAAGAGGAAAAAATATTCAAGAGGCTTTCGCTATTTTACAATATACTCCAAAAGATGCAGCTGTTGCAATAAACAAAGTTTTAAAATCAGCTGTTGCTAATGCAGAAAATAATCATGAGATGGACGTAGAAAGATTATATGTAGCAGAAGCATTCGTTGGTGCAGGTCCAACACTAAAGAGATTTAGACCAATGGATCACGGAAAAGCATTTAGAATTAACAAAAGAACAAGTAACATTACACTTGTAGTTAAAGAAAGAGCTTAGAAAGAAGGAGGGAAATCAAGTGGGTCAAAAAGTACATCCTCACGGACTTAGAGTAGGAGTTATCAAAGATTGGGATGCTAAATGGTATGCTTCAAAGAAGAATTTTGCAGACAATCTAATAGAAGATAACAAAATCAGAGAATTCGTAAAGAAAGAACTTTTCTCAGCTGGTATTTCAAAGATTGAAATTGAAAGAGCTGCTAAGAGAATTAAGTTAAATATATATACTGCTAAACCAGGTGTTATCATCGGAAAAGGTGGAGCAGGAATAGAAGCTTTAAAAGCTAAATTAGCAAACTTAGTTAATAATAAAAATTTATTAATTAATATAGTGGAAGTTAAAAATGCTGAAGCTGATGCTCAATTAATGGCAGAAAATATTGCTGCACAATTAGAAAAAAGAGTATCTTTCAGAAGAGCTATGAAACAAAGCATTCAAAGAGCTATGAGACTTGGAGCTAAAGGTGTTAAGACAGCTTGCTCAGGTAGATTAGGTGGTGCTGAAATAGCAAGAACTGAACAATATCATGAAGGAACAATTCCACTACAAACTTTAAGAGCAGATATCGATTATGGATTTGCAGAAGCTGATACAACTTACGGAAAGATCGGTGTAAAAGTTTGGGTTTATAATGGAGAAGTTCTTCCAACTAAAAAAGTTGAAAAGAAGGAAGAAGTTAACGCGTAAGAAAGGAGGAATTAGTCATGTTAATGCCTAAGAGAGTTAAGCATCGTAAGGTACAACGTGGTAGAATGAAAGGAAAAGCTACAAGAGGTAATTTCCTTGCATATGGAGATTTTGGTATTCAAGCTACAAATTGTGGTTGGATAACTAGTAATCAAATAGAATCTGCCAGAATTGCTATAAACAGATATATCAGAAGAGGAGGAAAACTTTGGATAAAGATTTTCCCAGATAAGCCAGTAACTGAAAAACCAGCTGAAACAAGAATGGGTTCAGGTAAAGGTTCACCAGAATATTGGGTAGCAGTAGTTAAACCTGGTAGAGTTTTATTCGAGTTATCAGGAGTTAATGAAGAAGTTGCAAGAGAAGCTATGAGACTTGCATCACACAAGCTTCCTGTAAAGTGTAAATTCGTTACAAGAAGAGATTTTGAGGAAATGGGTGGTGAAGAATAATGAAGGCTAGAGAATTAAAAGAATTAAGAGCAAATAATCCTCAAGATTTAAAGGTTAAATTAAATGACCTTAAGGCTGAATTATTCAACTTAAGATTTCAATTAGCTACAGGTCAATTAGAAAATCCTATGAGAATAAGAGAAGTAAAAAAATCTATAGCCCAAATCAAAACCATCATAAGAGAAGAAGAGATCAGGGCTTTCGAGCAGTAAATCTGAAAGGAGGTAACTCTTAATGGAAAGAGGATTAAGAAAGAAAAAAATAGGTAGAGTTGTTTCAGATAAAATGGATAAGACAATAGTTGTCGCTGTTGAAACTAAGGTTAGACATCCACTATATGGAAAAACTGTTAATAGAACAACTAAGTTTAAGGCTCATGATGAAAACAATGAAGCTAAAATTAATGATAGAGTTTTAATTATGGAAACTAGACCATTATCTAAGGATAAGAGATGGAGACTTGTTGAAATAGTTGAAAAGGCTAAATAGGCTTTAAGACTGAAAGGAGGGTAATTCAATGATACAACAACAAACCTTATTAAAGGTAGCAGATAACTCAGGTGCAAAAGAAATCATGTGCATAAGAGTTTTAGGCGGATCAAAAAGAAAGTTCGGTAACATTGGAGATGTAATAGTTGCTAGCGTTAAAAGTGCAACACCAGGCGGAGTTGTTAAAAAAGGAGACGTTGTAAAAGCTGTTATAGTTAGATCAGTTAGAGGATTAAGAAGAGCTGATGGTTCATATATAAAGTTTGATGAAAATGCAGCTGTTATTATAAAGGATGATAAGCAACCAAGAGGAACTCGTATCTTCGGACCAGTTGCTAGGGAGCTAAGAGATAACGAATTTAACAAGATTTTATCATTAGCACCTGAAGTTCTATAATAGAGGAGGTGTCTCATTTGAAGGTACATGTTAGAAAGAACGACAAAGTTGTAGTTGTTTCAGGTAAAGACAAAGGAAAAACTGGTGAAGTTTTAAAAGTATATCCTAAGACAGGCAAAGTTATTGTTCAAGGAGTTAATATAGTTAAAAAGCACCAAAAGCCAACTAGAGCTAATGCTCAAGGTGGAATCATAGAAAGAGAAGGAGCTATATACAGCTCAAAAGTTATGTTATACTGCACAAAGTGCAAAAATGCTACAAGAGTAAGCAATAAAATCTTAGAAGACGGTACTAAGGTTAGAGTTTGTAAGAAGTGTGGAGAAACATTCTAGAATCTGAAAGGAGGTACTAATTATGACAACAAGACTTCAAGAAAAGTATCAAAAAGAAGTAATTCCAGCTATGATTGAAAAGTTCGGATATAAAAATATAATGGAAGTTCCAAAGCTTGAAAAGATAGTTATCAACATGGGAGTTGGAGAAGCTAAGGACAATCAAAAAATATTAGAAGCTGCAATGAATGATTTAACAATAATTGCAGGTCAAAAGCCAATCTTAACTAGAGCAAAGAAATCAGTTGCTAACTTTAAAATAAGAGAAAATATGGCTTTAGGATGTAAGGTTACATTAAGAAAAGCAAAGATGTATGAATTTGCTGATAAATTAATGGCTATTGCTCTTCCAAGAGTTAGAGATTTCAGAGGAGTTTCAAGCAAAGCCTTTGATGGTAGAGGAAACTACTCACTAGGAGTAAAAGAGCAATTAATATTCCCAGAAATTGAATACGATAAAATCGATAAGGTTAGAGGAATGGATATCATCTTCGTTACATCAGCTAACACTGACGAAGAAGCAAGAGAATTATTAAGATTCCTTGGTATGCCATTTGCTCAATAATAAGGAGGGAAAACCGTGGCACGTAAAGCTATTATTGAAAAGTGGAAAAAAGAACCTAAATATAAAACAAGAGCTTATACAAGATGCAGAATATGTGGAAGACCACATTCAGTATTAAAGAAGTTTGGTATTTGCCGTATATGTTTTAGAGAACTTGCTTACAAGGGTCAAATCCCTGGTTGTAAGAAAGCAAGTTGGTAAAAAACTGATGTAGTGAAAGGAGGCACATTAAATGGTTATGACAGATCCTATCGCAGATTTGCTAACACGTATTAGAAATGCAAATGCTGTAAGACATGAAGTAGTAGAAGTTCCTTCATCAAATATGAAGAAGGCTGTTGCAAATATATTATTACAAGAGGGATATATTAAAGAATTAGAGGAATATAACGATGGTGTTGTTCCAATGTTAAGAATATCTCTTAAGTATGGCGCAGATAAAGAAAGAGTTATAACTGGTATAAAGAGAATATCTAAACCAGGACTAAGAGTTTACTGCAAGAAAGACGAAATTCCAAAGGTATTAAGCGGACTAGGTATCGCTATAATATCAACTTCATCAGGTTTATTAGTTGATAGAGAAGCAAGAAAAGCTGGATTAGGCGGAGAAGTAGTTTGCTACGTTTGGTAATATCCAAGGTAGAAAGTAAGTAAATTAACATATATCAGAACAAGTAAAACAGGAGGTGCGATTATGTCAAGAGTAGGTAGATTACCTATAGCTATACCTGCAGGCGTAACTGTAGCTGTTACAGCGGAAAATGTTGTTTCAGTTAAGGGTCCAAAGGGCGAACTTGTTAAAGCTATGAATAAAGACATGAATATAGCAGTTGAAAACAACCAAGTTGTTGTAACTAGACCTAGCGATCAAAAAGAGCACAGAGCTCTTCATGGTTTAACTAGAGCATTAATCAACAACATGATAATCGGAGTTGAAAAAGGATTTGAAAAGAACTTAGAATTAATAGGTGTTGGTTATAGAGCTCAATTACAAGGCAAGAAGCTTGTAATGAACTTAGGATATTCACATCCAGTTGAAATAGAACCAATCGAAGGTGTAACTTTCGAAACTCCAGCTGCAACAAAAGTTGTTGTTAAGGGAATCGATAAGGAAAAGGTTGGAGCAGCTGCGGCTGATATAAGATCATGGAGAAAGCCTGAACCATATAAGGGTAAGGGAATTAAGTATGATAACGAAGTAATCAGACGTAAAGAAGGTAAAACTGGTAAGAAATAATAGAAAGGAGTGAAACCTTTATGTTCAAGAAGGTAGACAGAAAAGCTAGTAGAGAAAGACGTCACCTAAGAGTACGTAAGAAAATTTCTGGTACTCCTGAAAGACCAAGACTTTCAGTATATAGAAGTGAAAAAAATATATATGCTCAAATTATAGATGATGTTAATTCAGTAACTTTAGTTGCAGCTTCAAGCTTAGATAAAGCAGTAGATGTTAAAGTAGGCGGAAATAAAGAAGCAGCTAAGTTGGTTGGTGAATTAATAGCTAAGAAAGCTTTAGAAAAGGGAATTTCAGAAGTTGTATTCGATAGAGGTGGATACGTATATCACGGAAGAGTTCAAACTTTAGCTGAAGCTGCTAGAGAAGCAGGCTTAAAATTCTAATAAACAAGGAGGGAAATACATGAGAATCGATCCTAGCACACTAGACCTTAAGGAAAAGGTTGTTAACATAAACAGAGTAACTAAGGTTGTTAAGGGTGGTAGAAACTTCAGATTCAGCGCTTTAGTAGTTGTAGGTGACGAAAACGGACACGTAGGCGTTGGAATGGGTAAGTCAATAGAAATCCCAGAAGCAATTAAAAAAGGAATAGAAGATGCTAAGAAAAACTTAGTAAGTGTTGCAATAGTTGGAACAACTGTTCCTCATCAAATATATGGAAAGTTCGGAACTGGAAAAGTTCTTATAATGCCAGCTAAGGAAGGTACAGGAGTTATCGCTGGAGGTCCAGCAAGATCTGTATTAGAATTAGCAGGATTAAAGGATGTTAGAGCTAAGTCATTAGGTTCAAACAATCCTAAAAACATGGTAAGTGCTACAATCAACGGTTTAGCAAACTTAAGAACAGCTGAAGATATAGCTAAATTAAGAGGCAAAACTGTAGAAGAAATTTTAGGTTAGGAGGGAAAAGCAATGGCAAAGATTAAAGTTACTCTAGTAAAGAGTTTAATTGGAAGAAAAAAAGACCATATTGCTACTGCACATGCCCTTGGACTTAAGAAGATCGGTAAGACAGTAGAACATGAAGAAACTCCTCAAATCAGAGGAATGATCAACAAAGTTGACTACCTACTAAAAGTAGAAGAAGTTTAATAAGAGGAGGTGCATTGAGTAATGAAACTTCATGAATTAAAACCAGCAGAAGGAAGTAAAAAAGCTCCAAAGAGAGTTGGTAGAGGTACTGGTTCAGGTTTAGGTAGAAATGCCGGAAAAGGTGAAAAAGGCCAAAATGCTAGATCAGGCGGCGGAGTAAGACCAGGATTTGAAGGCGGTCAAATGCCATTATACAGAAGACTTCCTAAGAGAGGATTCACAAATATATTTGCTAAACAATATGTTAGTATTAACGTTGATAGATTAAATATATTTGAAAATGGAACAGAAATAACACCAGAAGTTTTACTTGAAAGAAGAGTAATAAGTAAGGTAAAAGACGGAGTTAAGATTTTAGGAAATGGGACATTAGAGAAGAGCCTAACTGTTAAAGGATGTAAGTTCTCAAAATCAGCGGCTGAGAAGATAGAAGCAGCTGGAGGAAAAGTTGAGGTGATTTAGTATGCTATCAACCCTACGTAATGCCTGGAAGGTTCCCGAATTAAAAAAGAGATTTTTATGGACTATATGTTTAATTGCAATTTTCAGGATAGGAACACATATTCCTGTTCCTGGAATTAGCACTGATGTTCTAAAAGATTTAGCTAGTAGCGGAACTATATTTGGTTTCTACGATTTATTATCTGGTGGAGCATTTAGACAATTTAGTATATTTGCTTTAAGTGTAACGCCATACATTAACGCTTCGATTATAGTTCAATTATTGACTATAGCGATACCATCTTTAGAACAACTTTCTAAAGAGGGTGAAGAAGGAAGAAAGAAGATACAAAAGATAACGAGAATATTATCTATATTTATAGGATTTATTCTTGCTTTTGGAACATATAGTATGGTTGCCGCAAAAGGTGCAACAGCTGGAATGCAGTTTACTTCTGTAATAGTTGTATTAATAGCACTAGTTGCAGGTTCAACATTCTGTATGTGGTTAGGTGATCAAATCACAGCTAAAGGTTTTGGAAATGGTATATCCATATTAATATTCGTGAATATAGTATCTCAGTTACCTATCACTTTAATGTCATTATTTACATTAAAGGATCAAGGAAAAATTACTATAATTGAAATTTTACTATTTGTAGTTTTTGCAATTGTATTATTAGGAATCGTAATATTCTTCTCATTAGCAGAAAGAAGAATTCCAGTTCAATATGCTGGTAAAGCTGTTGGAAACAAAGTTATGAGAGGGCAAAGTACTCACATACCTTTAAGTATAATTGGATCAGCTGTTATAGCAATAATATTTGCTATGTCAGTTATGATGTTTCCTAGAACCATTGCAGAATTTTTCCCAGGTCATGATTGGGCAGTATGGATAACAAGCAATAAATATAGTATATTTAATGAAAAAACTTGGATGTATCCAGTTGTTTATTCAATATTAACTATATTCTTTACTTGGTTCTATACACAAATCACATTTAAACCTGATGAAATGGCAGAAAATCTTCATAAGTCAGCAGGATTTGTACCAGGAATAAGACCGGGAGATGCAACTGAAAAGTATTTTGAAAAGGTACTTACTAAAGTATCACTAGTTGGAGGATTATTTGCTGCAATACTAGCAATATTACCAATTGTTATTTCAAATACACAGTTACAAGGAATTCAATTTGGTGGTACATCATTATTAATTATGGTTGGGGTTGGGCTTGATTTTTCAAGACAATTAGATTCACAATTAGTAATGAGACATTATCAAGGATTCTTAAAATAGATTAATAATGGAGATGATGCCCGTGAAGATAGTATTATTAGGTCCTCCTGGAGCAGGAAAGGGAACACAGGCAAAATCAATTAGTAATAGATACTCAATACCACATATTTCAACAGGAGATATATTCAGAAAAAATATTTCTGAAAACACTCCGTTAGGAATAGAAGCTAAGAAGCACATCGATAAAGGACAGTTAGTACCAGATGAAGTTACTATTAACATGGTAAAAGATAGGCTGCAACAAGATGATTGTAAGAATGGATACTTATTAGACGGGTTTCCAAGGACAGTTAATCAAGCAGAAGCACTTCAAGAATTTCTTTCATTAAGAAATGAAAATCTTGATACAGCGTTACTAATTGAAGTACCTACTGGATTTATATTAGAAAGAATGACAGGTAGAAGAGTGTGTCCATCATGTGGAGCTAGCTATCATATAAAATTTAATCCACCAACAGTTGCAGGAAAATGTGATGTTTGTGGAAGTGATATAATCCAAAGAAAAGATGATACAGAAGAAACTGTATCTGAAAGACTTGATGTGTATGAGAGACAAACGCAACCACTGATTGATTTTTATAAAGAAAGAAACTTACTTTCAATTGTAGAAGGAACAAAAGCTATTAACGAAGTATTTGAAGGTATCTGTAATATATTAGGGAGTGTTGAATAATGATAATCATTAAAAACAACAAGGAAATTGACCTAATGAGAGAAGCAGGTAAATTAGTAGCAGAAACATTACTACTAGTTGAGGAAAAAGTAAGACCAGGAATAACTACTGCTGAAATAGACAGGATAGCAGAAGAATTTATAACTAAGCATGGAGCAAAGCCATCATTTAAAGGCTTATATGGTTTTCCGGCTTCACTATGTATATCTGTTAACGAGCAAGTAGTTCATGGGATCCCAGGAGGTTATGTATTAAAAGATGGAGATATAATTAGTATAGACTGTGGGGCTTATCTTAATGGCTTTCATGGAGATGCAGCAAGAACACTTGCAGTAGGAAATGTAAGCGAAGAAGCTAAGAAATTAATTAAAGTAACTGAAGAAAGTTTCTTTAAGGGCATAGAATATGCTAAGATTGGTAATAGACTTACTGATATATCACATGAAATACAATGCTACGTAGAAGCTTCAGGTTTCTCTGTAGTAAGAGATTTCGTAGGACACGGTATAGGTAGAGTTGTACACGAAGATCCAGAGGTTCCTAACTTTGGTAAGTCTGGTAAGGGACCAAAATTGGTTAAAGGAATGACTTTAGCTATTGAACCTATGGTTAACATAGGTAATTATAGGGTTAAAACATTAAGTAATGACTGGACTGTAGTAACTAGTGATGGAAGTCTATCTGCACACTACGAAAATACTATTGTAATTTTACCAGATGGACCCGAAATATTAACACTAATTAAATAAGTGTTGCTTAGTTATAAATTCGCATGATACCAAAAGGTGGCTTGTAGATTTATGGCTAAGGTAATCATCGAGGTGAAAAGTTTGCAAAACAATGACTTAATTGGGAAGGTGGTTCTTTCAAAAACAGGAAGAGATAAAAATCATTTATATGTTGTAATAGGGCATTTAAGTGATAATTATGTAATTCTTAGTAATGGGAGCACTAAAACAGTTCAGATGCCTAAAAAGAAGAGTTTAAAGCATATAGATGTTTTAGATGATGTAAATGATGAGATTAAAGAATCTATCATATCAAAGGATAGAGGTACTGATTTAAAAATAAAAAAATTTCTAAAACTTAAAGGCATTGTTAAGGAGGGTTGATTACCTTATGTCAAAAGATGATGTAATAGAAATGCAAGGTACAGTACTAGAATCATTACCAAATGCTATGTTCCAAGTTGAACTAGAGAGTGGTCACAAGATTCTAGCACATATATCAGGAAAATTAAGAATGAACTTCATAAGAATTCTACCAGGAGATAAGGTTACTATAGAACTTTCTCCATATGATTTAACAAGAGGTAGAATTACATGGAGAGCTAAATAACAGTGGAAAAACTACCACGAAGTATTACAAGGAGGGTTAGCGATGAAAGTAAGACCATCAGTTAAGCCTATTTGCGAAAAGTGCAAGATTATAAGAAGAAAAGGAAAAGTAATGGTTATCTGTGAAAATCCTAAGCACAAGCAAAAACAAGGCTAATACAATAAAAGTATAGGCAAAAAAGTATTATTTTACTATGTAAAATTTATTGACTTTTAACTTAAAGTCAAATATGATTATATAGGCATTTAATTAAGTAGATAAATTTTAGGTGCGGCTGACAGTAGAGTAATTCTCTACTGACCTATAATTTTATTATATAAATACACACATATAATTAAAGTTGTATGCATTTCAATATCAGGAGGTGTAAGTTTTAATGGCAAGAATTTCAGGAGTAGACCTACCAAGAGAAAAAAGAGTTGAAATAGGTCTAACATATATATATGGTATAGGACTTTCTACTTCACATAAGATTTTAGCAGAAACAGGAGTTAATCCTGATACAAGAGTTAAGGATCTTACTGAAGAGGAAGTAACAAAAATCAGAGAATACGTAAAGACTTTAACAATTGAAGGTGACTTAAGAAGAGAAGTTGCATTAAATATTAAAAGATTAGTAGAAATTGGATGTTATAGAGGAATTAGACATAGAAAAGGTCTTCCAGTTAGAGGACAAAAAACTAAGACTAATGCTAGAACTAGAAAAGGTCCAAAGAAAACTATCGCAAATAAGAAGAAGTAGTGAGGAGGGAATTCGATGGCTCAAAAAGTTAAAAAGACTAGAAGAAGAAAAGAAAGAAAGAACGTTGAGCATGGTGCTGCACACATCAAATCAACTTTCAATAACTCAATAGTTACTTTAACTGATGCAGTAGGAAATGCTTTATCATGGTCAAGTGCGGGAGCTTTAGGCTTCAGAGGATCAAGAAAGAGTACTCCATTCGCAGCTCAAATGGCAGCAGAAACAGCAGCTAAAGCAGCTATGGAACACGGATTAAAAAGTATAGAAGTGTATGTAAAGGGACCAGGTGCTGGAAGAGAAGCAGCTATAAGATCTTTACAAGCAGCGGGATTAGAAGTAACTTTAATTAAAGATGTTACTCCAATTCCACACAACGGATGTAGACCACCAAAGAGAAGAAGAGTCTAGTATTCATATAGGAGGTGTAATTAATGGCAAGATATACTGGAGCTACATGTAGATTATGTAGAAGAGAAGGTATGAAGTTATTCCTTAAAGGGGATAGATGTTATACAGATAAATGTGCTTTTGTTAGAAGAAGTTATGCACCAGGACAACATGGAGCAGCTAAGAAAAAATTATCTAACTACGGCGTACAATTAAGAGAAAAGCAAAAAGCTAGAAGAATATACGGAGTATTAGAAAGCCAATTCAGAACTTATTATGAAAAGGCTGATCATATGAAAGGTATCACTGGTGAAAACTTACTTAAGTTATTAGAAATGAGATTAGATAACGTTGTTTATAGATTAGGTTATGGTGCATCTAGAGCTGAAGCTAGACAATTAGTTACTCATGGACATTTCTTAGTAAATGGTAAGAAAGTTGATATTCCTTCATACAAAGTTTCTGTTAACGATGAAATTTTAGTTACAGAAAAGAGTAGAGGAACTGAAAAATTCAAGACATTTATTGAAAATCCAAAGACATTACCAAAATGGTTAGAAGCAAATGTTGAAAATTATTCAGGTAAAATAGTTGCTGAACCATCAAGAGAAGACATTGACGTTCCTGTTAATGAAACTCTTATCGTTGAGTTATACAGCAAGTAATAGTTTAGTATTTGTATTGTTAAGATTATTCTTACAATACAAATATATAAGCAGTTGCCCTCAGAATAATGTTGCCATTTAAAATATAAGGAGGGTTTGTGCATGTTAGAAATAGAAAAGCCAATAATAGAATGTATAGAAGCAAATGAAAATGGTACTTATGGTAAATATGTAGTTGAACCGTTAGAAAGAGGATATGGTATAACGCTTGGAAATGCTCTAAGAAGAATATTATTATCATCACTACCAGGTGCAGCTCCAACTTCCGTAAAGATAGATGGAGTACTACATGAATTTTCAACTGTACAAGGTGTTAAAGAAGATGTTACAGAAATTATATTAAACATCAAATCTTTAGCATTAATTATGAATGGTGAAGGTCCAAAGACGATATATATAGATGCTCAAGGACCTGGAGAAGTTACAGGTGCAGATATTAAAACTGATGGAGATGTTGAAGTTGTTAGCAAAGATCTTCATATTGCAACATTAGATGATAATGGTAAGTTATATATGGAGATTACAGTTAATAGAGGAAGAGGATATGTTACTCAAAATAAAAATAAGAGTGAAGATCTTCCAATATCAGCTATTGCTGTAGATTCAATTTATACACCAGTAAAGAGAGTTAATTTTACTGTTGAAAATACAAGAGTTGGTCAAATTACAGACTACGATAAATTAACTTTAGAAATCTGGACTAATGGAACTATAAAAATAGATGAAGCTATAAGCTTATCTGCAAAAATTCTTATAGAACATTTCAAACTATTTATGTCATTAGGAGATAGTACTAATGATGTAGAGATTATGATAGAAAAAGAAGAAGATAAAAAAGAGAAAGTACTAGAAATGACTGTAGAAGAGTTGGATTTATCAGTTAGATCATATAACTGCTTAAAGAGAGCTGGTATAAATACAGTTCAAGAGCTTGCTGGAAAGTCAATGGATGATATGATGAAGGTAAGAAATCTAGGAAAGAAATCTTTAGAGGAAGTCGAAAGAAAGCTTAAGGAATTAGGCTTAGGATTAAGACTAAACGATGAGTAAGGAGGTAAATCCACATGGCAGGTTATCGTAAATTAGGTCGTCCTACTGACCAAAGAAGAGCTATGCTAAGAAGCCTTGTTACAAGCTTTTTAAAGCATGGTAAAATAGAAACAACTGAAACAAGAGCAAAAGAAACTAGAAAATTAGCTGAAAAGATGATTACTTTAGCAAAAAGAGGTGATCTTCACGCTAGAAGACAAGTTTTAGCTTTTGTGAATGAAGAAGAAGTAGTTCAAAACCTATTTGACAATGTTGCTCCAAAGTACGCTGAAAGAAATGGTGGATACACTAGAATGTACAAAAAGGGCCCAAGAAGAGGGGACGCAGCAGAAGTTGTTATACTTGAATTAGTGTAATATTGAGGGGATTAAGTTAGTGACTTAATCCCCATTTTACATTATAAATTTAAATATTGTATAAGAAATTATAAATTTATTATTAAAATAATTGTAATTAACTAAATGTATATTATAATATTCTTATGTTAATGTATATACACATATGAATTTTTATACAATATTTAAGATTGTAGGATAAGTAATAAGAGGAGGGCTATATATGGAAGAAACAATGATTAAATGTAATAATGTATCTTTTAAATATAGATCACATGAAGGAGAAGAAGAAAGATATGCTGTTAATGGTGTAACTTTTGAAGTTAAGAAGGGTGAATTTTTAGTTGTTTTAGGGCATAATGGTTCTGGAAAATCTACTATAGCTAAACATATGAATGCATTATTGCTTCCATCAGAAGGAACTGTTATAGTAGACAATTTAGATACTTCTAATTCTGAAAACCTATGGCGAATTAGAGCAAAGGCTGGAATGGTATTTCAAAATCCAGATAATCAATTAGTAGCAACTATAGTTGAAGAAGATGTTGCTTTTGGTCCAGAAAATCTAGGCGTTGATCCAGAAGAAATAAAAAGAAGAGTAGATGAAAGCTTAAAAAAAGTTGGTATGTATGAATATAGAAGACATGCACCACATTTACTTTCAGGAGGACAAAAACAAAGAATAGCAATAGCAGGAATTTTGGCTATGAAACCAGAATGTATAATATTTGATGAACCTACTGCTATGCTAGATCCTTCCGGAAGAAAAGAAGTACTAAGTAATATAAAAGATATAAATGAAAGATATGGTATAACTATAGTCCTTATAACTCATTATATGGACGAAGCGGCACAAGCAGATAGGGTTATAGTTATGGATGATGGAAAAATAATTTTAGAAGGTAATCCAAGAGAAGTATTTTCAAATGTAAAAAAAATGAAGGAAATAGGATTAGATGTTCCTCAAGTTACTGAATTATGTTATGAATTAAAAAATAGTGGTATAAATATTGATACAAATATTTTAAATGTAGATGAGATGGTGAATGCGTTATGTCAATTAAGATAGAAAATTTAGTGCATATATATATGCCGAAGTCACCTTTTGAGAAAGTGGCTTTAAATAATGTTAATTTAGAAATTAATGAAGGTGAATTTATTGCTCTTATAGGGCATACAGGATCAGGAAAATCAACACTAATTCAGCATATGAATGGATTACTTAAACCTACATCAGGAAAAATAATAGTTGATGGAGAAGATATAACAAAGCAAGGGGTAAAGCTTACTGATATAAGAAAAAAAGTTGGATTGGTATTTCAATACCCAGAATACCAATTATTTGAGGAAACGATAGAAAAAGATATAGAGTTTGGACCAAGAAATTTAGGCTTACCAGATGAGGAAATTACAAGAAGAGTAAAGAGAGCTATGAAAATGGTAGGACTAGATTATGAGGTTTATAGAAATAAGTCACCATTTGATTTAAGTGGAGGACAAAAGAGAAGAGTAGCAATAGCAGGGGTAATTGCTATGGAACCTAAGGTGCTTATATTAGATGAGCCAACAGCAGGATTAGATCCTAAAGGTAGAGATGATATTTTAAATCAAATTAAAGTTTTACATGATGAATATAAGATGACAATTATACTAGTGAGCCATAGCATGGAAGATGTAGGAAAACTTGCGGAGAGAATAGTGGTTATGAATAAAGGAGAAATTGCGTTAGAAGGTACTCCTAATAAGGTGTTTAAAGAAATTGAGACTTTAGAAAATATAGGTTTAGCAGTGCCACAAGTAACATATCTTATGAGAGCATTAAAGAGCAAAGGGTTTAGTGTATCAGATGAAATCTATACTATTGCTCAAGGAAAACAAGAATTATTAAAAATATTAAAGGAAGTTAAAAACTAGGGGGAACAAATATGATAAAAGATATAACTATAGGGCAGTATATACCAGGTGAAACCTTTGTTCATAAGTTAGATCCTAGAACTAAAATATTAATATCAATACTATTTATTGTATCTTTATTTATAGTAGATAAGTTTGTTGGCTATATATTAATAGTTTCATTTTTAGTTTTAACTATTTATGTTTCAAAATTACCACCTAGATATTTATATAAAGGATTAAAACCAGTATTTTTTCTTATTATATTTACAGCAATTTTAAATATTTTTATGATTAAAGGTACTACAGATACAATGGTATTTGAGCTTGGGTTTATAAAAGTATATGAAGATGGATTAAAGACAGCTGCATTTATGGCATTAAGGCTTATATTTTTAATAATGGGAACATCAGCATTAACCTTAACAACGTCTCCAATTGAGTTAACAGATGGGATAGAAAGATTATTAAAGCCAATAGGAAAAGAAACAGCTCATGAGCTTGCTATGATGATGACTATAGCTTTAAGATTCATACCAACATTAATGGATGAAACAGACAAAATAATGATGGCACAAAAAGCAAGAGGAGCAGATTTTGAAACTGGTGGAATAATTCAGAAAGCAAAAAGTTTAATACCATTATTAGTGCCACTATTTATAAGTTCATTTAGAAGGGCTGATGAACTTGCATTAGCTATGGAAGCTAGAGCTTATAGAGGTGGAAATGGTAGAACAAGAATGAAGCAATTGAAATTTACGAAAAGAGATATTATTGCATTTAGTGTATTTTCTATTTTATTTATAGGAAGTTTAATAGTAAGGTTTGCTATATAAAAAGCAAAGGTGATTTTTAACATGAAAAATATCAAACTAACTTTAGAATATGATGGAACAAATTATTTAGGATGGCAAAAACAAAAAATAGGAAGCACAATTCAACAACAATTAGAAGATGCTATAAGCCTTTTAACCAATGAAAATATTGAAGTAATAGGAAGTTCAAGAACTGATGCTGGAGTTCATGCAAGAGGATTTGTAGCAAACTTTAAAACTAATAGTAATATACCTTCGAATAAATTTAGAGAAGCACTTAATTATAGATTACCAGATGATATAGTAATTTTAAAATCAGAGGAAGTACCACTGGAGTTTCATTCAAGATACAGTGCTAAGGGAAAAACATACTCATACTCTATACTAAATAGGGAAGTACCCCCAGCAGTACACAAAGATTATTTATATCATGTTAAAAAAAAGTTAGATGCAGAGATTATGAAAGAGGCGTGTAAATACTTTATAGGAACCCATGATTTTAGTGCATTTAAAAGTAGTGGGAGTTCTGTTAAAACTAATATAAGGACAATTTCAGAATTGTATATAGAAAATCATGATGATATAATAAAAATTTACATAACTGGTGATGGGTTTTTATATAATATGGTTAGAATAATAGTTGGAACATTAATTATGGTAGGAAATAAAAAGATAGATCCTTCAAATATACAAGTTATAATAGATAAAAAAAATAGGAAAGATTCAGGAATATGTGTACCCGCAACAGGTTTAGTATTAGAAAAAGTTTATTATTAAAAATTAATGATAAATAGAAATAATTAATTAAAAACTTGTTGACACACCCGTATGCGTGTATTATAATAATGTATGTTTGTTAGAATAATTTATGTATATAAGATCCACTAGCCCCGGGTCTTGACATAAAAGCAGTACTTAATAAGTAAAGCACAAATGTAAGTTCAGGGAGGGAAAAACATGAAATCATACATTGCTAAGGCACAAGAAGTTGAAAGAAAATGGTATGTTGTTGATGCTGCTGGAAAGCCACTAGGAAGAGTTGCTAGCCAAGTTGCTTCAATTTTAAGAGGAAAAAATAAACCAACATTTACACCAAATGTTGACTGTGGAGATTTCGTTATCGTAATCAATGCAGAACAAGTTGTTTTAACTGGTAAGAAGTTAGATCAAAAATTAATGAGAAAGCACAGCCTATATCCAGGTGGATTAAAAGAAACTCCATATAGAGAAGTGTTAGAAAAGAAGCCTGAATTCGCTTTCGAAGAAGCAGTAAGAAGAATGCTTCCAAATGGCGTTTTAGGAAGAAAAATGCTTAAAAAATTAAAAGTATATAGAGGTACTGAGCATGGACATGATGCTCAACAACCAGAAGTACTTGAATTAAAGTACTAATACGTGCTCGGGAGGAGGAATAAAAAATGGCAAAAGTTCAATACATGGGAACTGGAAGAAGAAAAAAATCAGTAGCAAGAGTTAGACTTGTACCAGGAAACGGTAAAGTAGTTATAAATAATAGAGAAATAGACAACTATTTCGGTTTAGAAACTTTAAGAATGATAGTTAATCAACCATTAGTTTTAACTGGAACTAAAGATAGATTTGACGTTTTAGTTAACGTTCATGGTGGTGGATTCACAGGTCAAGCTGGAGCAATAAGACACGGAATAACTAGAGCTTTAATAAAAGCTGACGAAAACTTAAAGCCAGAATTAAAGAAGGCAGGTTTTGTAACTAGAGATCCAAGAATGAAAGAAAGAAAGAAATATGGTCTTAAAAAGGCTAGAAGAGCTCCACAATTCTCAAAGAGATAATATATGGAACTTCAAAAATCCCACAATCAGTATGGTTGTGGGATTTATTTTCGTCTAACTATAATAAATAAATAGAAATACATTAATATAAGCAATTTATAATAGAAAGAGTATAAAATTTAATATAATATAAATATAAAATAAGAAGAAATATAGACTATATAGATATATATTAAAGTATATTAAAGTTATATTTATGTTAAAAACATATTAAATTACTTAACAAATGTTAAATAATAATGTAAACTAAGTTCGTAAGAATAATACTGAAAAGGAGAATTATTTTGGAATCTTTAATGATTATTATAAAATTACTTGGTGGATTGGGTTTATTTATCTATGGTATGAAGATAATGGGCGATGGTCTTGAAAATGCAGCTGGAGATGGTTTAAAATCTATATTAGAAAAGGTAACTAGAAATCCAGTAATATCAGTAGTTGTTGGAGCAATTGTTACAGCAGTTATTCAAAGTAGTAGTGCTACAACAGTAATGGTAGTAGGGTTTGTAAATGCTGGATTAATGAATCTAGCTCAAGCAGCAGGAATAATAATGGGAGCTAATATTGGTACTACAATTACAGCTCAATTAGTAGCTTTTAAATTAGATCATATTGCGCCATTGTTTGTTTTCATAGGGGCATTCGTTGTTATGTTTGCTAAAGGAAAAAGAAAGAAGGATATAGGAAGTATAGTCTTAGGTTTTGGTATTTTATTTGTTGGTATGGGTCAAATGAGTAGTTCAATGAAACCTTTAACAGATTCTACTATATTTACAAACATATTAGCTGTAGTAGGGGGAAAATGGTACCTAGGAATAATGGCAGGAGCTGTTATAACAGCTATACTTCAAAGTTCATCAGCTACTACTGGAATATTAGTAGCATTAGCACTTGCAGGAAACATAAATATATATGACGTATTACCAATAATATTTGGATGCAATATAGGAACATGTATAACAGCTATGTTAGCATCTATAGGAACAACTAAAACAGCACATAAAGCAGCAATGCTTCATTTAATATTTAACTTAGTTGGAACTATATTATTTATTCCTGTATTAATCAGTGGAATTTTAGGAGATTTAGTATCTAAAATAAGTCCAGGGGATGTTAGTAGACAGATTGCAAATTCTCATACAGTATTTAATGTAGTTAATACTGTAATAATGCTGCCCCTAACTGGTGTTTTAATAAAAGTAGTAAATAAGATTATACCAGGAGATGATGAAGAGGACAGAGTTGGAGTAAAATACATAGATGATAGATTGCTAGAAACTCCAGTTATTGCAGCTGGGCAAGTAGCAAAAGAAACATTAAGAATGGCTAATAAAGCTAAGAAAGGCTTAGCTTTAGCATTAGAGGCATTTGAAAAAAATGATGAAAAATTAATAAATAAAGTATATGACAATGAAGAAATTATAAATACATTAAATGAAGCTATAACAAATTATTTAGTTAAACTTTCAAAATGCGAGTTATCAGATAAGGAGCTTAGTATTGTTGCTGCTACCTTTCATGTAATAAATGATATAGAAAGAATAGGAGATCATGCTGAAAATATAGCAGATTTAACAGCACAAAAGATTTCGAGAAAACTTGAATATAGTGATAAGGCTATAGAGCAAATTAATAATATGTATAATAAAGTAGTAGAAACCTTAGATATAGCTATAAGTAGTTATGCTAAAAAGGATATAGAAAAAGCAAAGCAAATTAATAGTATAGAAGAAGAAGTTGATAGATTGCAAAAGAAATATAGAGAACTTCATATAAAAAGGCTTTATGATGGAACTTGTAATGCATATGCAGGTGCAATATTTTTAGATTTATTAAGTAACCTTGAAAGAATAGGCGATCATTCAACAAATATAGCAGAAAGTGTAATAGAAAATAGCTAATAGTATAAAATCTCTAGTGCAGGATATTGAATCCTAAACTAGAGATTTTTTTATTCTTTAGGAAATTATTAAAATTTACATATGACCTCTTTTTATTAGAAAGAAATTAAATAAATAGGGCATAATACTTTTATTGATAAATTTATAAATATAATGGAGGTTAACAAATGAAAAAATTAAGACGTATATTATTATTTATTCTTATATCTATGGTTTATTTTATTCCGATTAAGGCTTTGGCAGATGATGCAGCACAAAAAATAATATTAATTGATCCAGGCCATGGTGGAATTGATGGCGGAGCTAAATCTAAATCAGGTGTTATAGAAAAAGACATAAATTTACAAATTAGTTTAAAACTAAAAGATATTCTCGAAAAAAAGGGATATAAAGTATATCTAACAAGAGAATCAGATCAGGGATTAGAACAGAAGGGGTCTACTATAAGAGAAAAGAAGAGAGATGATTTAAAAAGGAGAAGAGATCTTAAAATTGAAACAAAATGTGATGTTTTTGTATCGATTCATCAAAATATGTTTCCTCAAGCTAAATGCTATGGAGCTCAAGTTTGGCATTCATCTAATGATATAAGTAAAAAATTAGCGGATTTTGTACAAGAATCATTAAAAGAAACTGTTAAAGATAAAAATAAGAGAGTATCAAAACCTGCTGGAGATTCATATTTAATTTTAAGAGATAAGTATGAAGGTGCTTCAATACTAGTAGAATGTGGATTTTTATCTAATCCTGAAGAAGAACAGAAATTAAAGACAGAAGAACATCAAAATTTAATTGTTGAAGGAATTTCCTTGGGAATAGAGAAATATTTCGAAGAAATAAATAAAACAACGAATTAAAGAGAAGATTTCCGAGGAAATATATCAAAATATAATGATTAAATTTACTTTAAGTATAATAAATTGTTGTATTTTACGAAGAAAGATCTTCTAATGAACAATTCACAGTTCTTTTGTAAAGGTATTAGGTATAAGAGACCAATTTATATTTTAAATTAACTTAAGTTTGTTTTAAAAAATTAAGTTATCTGGTTTGGCTTACTTATTATTTTAAATCCTTTATACCAATGACCTGTGAATTGATTCTTAGAATTTTCAACTAAAACAAATTGAGTAGATTAATTTGGACTTTAAAACTGTTTTTAGGAATTGTTTTAAAGTTTAAATCAAGTGAAATTAATATAGAGTAAGCTATAAATAATATAAGTATTGCAATTAAAAGATAAACAATATATGTAGCAATATTAGTTAAATTCTTATTCATAATATATTCTCCTTATAGCTATTTAGTAAAATATAATAAATAAGATATAAAAATATGATAAAATATTTATAAATTATTTTAATAATTTAATAAAAATAAATGGAGGTTAAAAAGTTATATTATAAGTTAAAATTTCTAGAATCTTATAGAATTATATAAATAATTTAATATTTGCAAAGTAATATTTTATATTATTTAAGAAGATAAAAGGAATCTGTTAAGCTGTTAT